>CALMLJ010000542.1 GCA_937868025.1 uncultured Acidimicrobiaceae bacterium | reverse complement strand
TCTGCGGTGTAGCGGTGCGTTCCAACGGCGGTCATGCCGAGAACGTAGTTCTCGTTGCGACCACACCGGGCGAACGTGCCCGATGCCCGATCCGATCGGCACGGTCGGTGGCGCCCGAAGTGGTGCGCTGGCGCGACGTTTCCATCGCGCTCACGCACCACTTCGCTCGGCCACGGTCCCCCTCGAACCCCGGGGGACGCGTCGTCTACGCCCCGAGCAGGTGAGCTTTCTGGGCCTCGAACTGCTCGGTGGTGATCACGCCGCGCTGATGGAGGTCGGCGAGCTTCTCGAGCTGCTCGGCGACCGTGATGACCTGGGTGGGCTGGGCCGCCGCCTGCGGCTGGCCGACGGCCGCTGCCGCGGCCTGACGGGCTTCGCTCCCGATGCGGTCGTACTTGCGGTTCTCGTTCTCCTCCATCTGCCGGTAGATGGTGTTCTGCACCTCCACCGGGTTGGTGATGTCGGAGAAGTTCTGACGGGACTGCTCACCGGCGGACTCGATACCGAGGTCGCCGGCGTGGAGGATGCGCTCGAACAGGTTCTGGGAGAAGAACACCGTGTTGATGCGGTCGAGCGGGATCTCGATGCCCGTCTTGTGGAGGACGCCGGAACGGTAGATGCAGCGTTCGGTCGTGACGACGAAGTTGGTCGCTCGCCACCCGATGAGGCGGACGACGAACGCGCCGAGCGCGATCACCACCAACGCGGCCGCCACGTACTGGATCGGCTTCTCGAGGTCGGAATCGGCGTCGAAGTCGTAGGTCAACGCGAAGATGCCGGCAGCGCTGGCCAGCACGAGGAGGAAGGCCCGCGGCGCGAGGTACCACCAATGGGGGTAACGGTCGAGGACGATCGTCTCGTCGTTGTACAGGTGCTTCTTGGGGAATGCCACGTTGTCAAGGCTAGCGACGCATCCGCCGCGAAGCTCTGATGCGCCCGGTCGGTGCTGCGCTCACTGTCAGTGGGCCCGGTTAGGGTCCTCGGCGTGGAGGCCCTGTTCAGCGACAACACCACCGCGACCACCGATCGTGCCGGCAACGAGCTCGACGCGGCCGGTCGCGCCACCCGCCAACGCCTGCTCTCGGGCCTCAACACGGCACAGGCCGCCGCCGTCACGTCCGACGCGCTGGCGCTGCGCATCATCGCCGGCGCCGGGTCCGGCAAGACGAGGGTCCTCACCCGCCGCATCGCCCGCCGGGTGGCGGAGGGCGAGGTCGATCCGCGGCGAGTGCTCGCCGTCACGTTCACCCGCAAGGCTGCCGCCGAGCTGCGCCAGCGCATCGACCATCTCGGCCTGCGCGGCGGCATCAACGCCGGCACGTTCCACGCCATCGCCTACACCCAGCTCCGGCAACGGTGGGAAGAGCGCGGCATCAACCCGCCGGAGCTGCTCGACCGCAAGGTCGGGTTCGTGGCGCGCCTCATGCGGGGCGGCTCGTCCACGTTGCCGCTCGACGTCGTCAGCGAGATCGAGTGGGCCAAGGCACGCATGATCTCGGCCGGCGACTACCCGGCGCAGGCGGCGATCGCCAACCGCCGGGTGCCCATCGCTCCCGAGGCGGTGGCCGACATCTACGCCCGCTACGAGGAGACCAAGCTCGGTCGTCGCATGGTCGACTTCGACGACCTGCTCCGCCTCGCGACCCGCGACATCGAGGCCGACCCCGAGTATGCCGCAGCTCGCCGTTGGCGATTCCGCCACCTCTTCGTCGACGAGTTCCAAGACGTCAACCCGCTGCAGTTCCGGCTCCTGCAGGCATGGGTGGGCCCCCAGGTCGACCTGTGCGTGGTCGGCGACCCCAACCAGGCGATCTACGCGTGGAACGGGGCCGACTCGCAGTTCCTCGACCAGTTCCCGACGCTCATGCCCGACGCGGAGACGATCGAGCTCAACGAGAACTACCGGTCGACCCCGCAGATCCTCGGTCTCGCCAACACGGTGCTGTCGCAGACACCGTCGCGTCGCTTCGACCTGGTGCCGAACCGTCCCGACGGCCCGGTGCCCAACATCGTCTCCTTCGACACCGAGACGGCCGAGGCCCGCGGCATCGCCCGACTCGCCCGAGATGCCCACCGGCCGGGCTCGCGCTGGTCCGACCAGGCGGTGCTCGTCCGCACCAACGCGCAGCTCACGGTGTTCGAGGAGGCCTTCAGCGCAGCGGGCATCCCGTTCCGCAGTCGGGGCGGCGGTCGGCTCCTCGACCAGCCCGAGATCAAGGACATCCTCACGCGCCTGCGTCGTGGCGGCGGGTCCCTCCAGGTGCACCTGTCCGACATCGAGTCGCAGTTGGCAGCGCAGTCGCCCTCCCAGTCGCCCGCGGCCGACGCTGCGACCGGTGACGACGAGCCGCTCCCGGTCCCGCCTGACGAGTCGGTCGCCCCGGTCGTCGGCGGGCTCTCCGACGAACGGAGCGCCAACGTCGCCGAGTTGCTGCGGCTCGGGCGGGAGTTCCTCGATCTCGAACCCGAAGGCACCAGCGCATCGTTCCTGTCGTGGCTCAACTCGGCGTTGCGCAACGACAACAGCGGCGGCGCCACCGATGCCGTCGACCTGGCCACGTTCCACGCGGCCAAGGGCCTCGAGTGGCCGATCGTCTACGTCGCCGGCCTCGAGGAGGGCCTCGTGCCCATCCACTACGCCAACACCGAGGAGGCGAGCAACGAGGAGACCCGGCTGCTGTACGTCGCGCTGACCCGCGCCGAGCGGCAACTGACCCTCACGTGGGCCGAGAAGCGCTCGTTCGGCACCCGGTCCCAGAACCGCAAGCGTTCGCCCCTCCTCGACACCGTCGGCATCGCGATCCAGCTCCTCCGCGAGTCGACGTCGACCATCGACCTCACGGCGTCGGTGGCAGCGGTCGCGGCCGAGCGGGCCAAACTCCGAGCGAGCGACGGTGGGTCCCGCCCCCGCCGCTTGCCCGGGGTCAAGGGCGATGCACCGGCGCTGTCGCCCGAGGAGCTGGTCCTGCTCGACCGCCTGAAGAAGTGGCGCATCGAACACGCCCGCGCCTCCGACGTGCCGGCGTTCGTGATCTTCAACGACGCCACGTTGCACGAGGTCGCCCGCCAGCAACCGTCGACCGCCCGCGAGCTCACGGCGATCAGCGGCATCGGCACGGTCAAGGCGCAACGCTTCGGCCCCGACCTCCTCCGCCTGGTCGCCGAGCACAACGACCGTTGACCGCGCGCCGAGAGCTGTGAACCGGAGCGCACGGCAGGCGTGGGCAGGCTCAGCCCTCGCGGACGCGGGCCTGCATCTCGGCCCGGGCCTCCATCAGCTTGACGAACTTGTCCGGGTCG
>CALMLJ010000541.1 GCA_937868025.1 uncultured Acidimicrobiaceae bacterium | reverse complement strand
CGGCGCTGCTTGCACTCGATCCAGAGTCCGTAGTCGGAGAAGATGTAGCTCATCGTGCCGTTGAAGCAGACGTCGTTCAGCCACGTGTCCCGAACGCCGGCGCCCGGACCGTACTGCTGGCACACGCTGCTCCAGAACCAGATGAACCGGTACAGCTCGTCGAGTGTGTAGTGGATGTCGCCGGTGGGCCAGGGGATGTCCACGTTGTCGTCGTGGCAGAACTCGACCCGCCAGGCCTGCACGTCGCCGTCCGGATAGAACTCCGAACACCGGACCCAGAGGTCGTCGTACAGCGCGAAGGTGAACGCGTTGAGTCCGGCGCAGAACTGCTGGTTCGTCGTGGTGGTGGGTGACGGCGGTGCGGTCGTGGTGGTCGTGGTCGCCGTGGTCGTGCCCGGCCCGCACGCCTGGCTGGTCCCGGCGCCGCAGTTGTTCCCGTTGGAAGCAGCGGTCGCGGCCAGGTCGATCGTGTCGAGCCCGAGCGCCGATCCGAAGATCGTGTCCATCGTGTACGAGGGGAGCCGAACGCGGATGTCGTTCTTGACCTGGGTCGTCGCGGTCGCCGCGATGCGTCGGAAGCTGATGCAGGTCGTGTCGTTCGGTGCGGACACATCGAGGTGGTTGGGGTCGTCGCAGGTGGGCCAGCTCGCCGGGTCGATACCGAGGTTCTGACGGATGATCTCCTTGACCCTCGCCGAGGCACCGGCGTAGTCGCCGTCGTGCTCGCTCAGGTACTGCGCCGCGGTGATCACCGCGGCGTCGATGGCGTGCTGGGCGCCGGCAAGTTGCTGGTTCCGCTGGCCGATGTCGACCGCGAACGCGGTGAACGCCATGAGGACGATCATCATGATGCTGGTGAGCACGAGGATGGCCCCTCGATCGCCACGCTCGCGGCGCCGCGGTCGGCCGCTTGCGGAACGGAGGAGTGTCGGACGCATCCTGTCTCTATCGGCAGGAGAGCCGCCTGCTGTGACAGGTTGATCTCTCGTTCTCGGGCCTGGTCGGCTCACCCTCCCCGGGTCGGATCACCCAGGGTGAGGTAGGCCGAGAGGTCGCTCGGGGTGTCGACGTCCCAGCCGAGCCCGGCGTGGGCGACCTCGACGAACGCGAGGCCGAGCCGGGTCGCTTCGTCTCGATGGCGGCCGAACGAACCCGGTCCGTACCCGAAGCGGAACCCGGCACCGGCCGGGACGACGAGCACGTTGGTCCCGTCGCCGTGGCGGTCGGGTACGGCGGTCACCCCGCCGGCCCGCTCGGGCGCTGTTGCGGATGTGAGCACGTCGGTGAGGGCATCGGGCATGGCGAGGTCGGCGTGGACGACGGCGATCACCTCCGCCCGTCGGTCGACGGCGAGTTCGGCGCCGGCGGTGACGGCAGCGTTCAGCCCGGCGATGCCGGGTCGCGCAACGGTGACGTCGCGTTGGTCCGCCCACCTGATCACGTCATCGTCGTCGGTGAGCACCGCGACGTCCCATCCGTCGAGGGCATCGAGGACATCGCCGGCCAGTCGTCGCGCCAGGTCGGCCCGTTCCGGCAGGGTGAGCACGTCGGCGAGGCGGGTCTTCGGATCGAGGAAGGAGCGCAGGGGGACGAGCACGAGGCAACCGGCGGGCATGGGCCCGACTCTACGGCGTGGCCCCTAGGCCGGGACCGGCCTGGTGGGATCGCAGAACGACCAGCCGCCGGCCTTCGTGGGGAACGGTGTCTCGCTGCCACCGCCGACGAACGTGACGTTCGGGTCGATCGAGAGGATGACGGTGGTCAGCCTCGACACCTGGTAGCTCGTGGCGAACAGCGACGAGAAGAAGTGGGTCGCCGACGACGCCTTGCGCATTGCACAGACCATCAGGCCCTTGCCGTTGGCGTAGGTCGCCGGGTTGGCGGGGTTGTCCAGGTCGACGACTCGCACCATGACCCGCAGCTCGGACTGGTCCAGGCCGCTGCGGCGCTTGACCATGCACATGATGCGCTGGGTGTTGTCGTCGGGCAACGCCGCTGGGAACGTCAGCGAACACGACGAGTTGGGCGCGGCGCCGAAGATGCCACGGCTGCCGTTCCATGCCGCCTCGCGGACACCACCACGGATGCCGATCTTCTGGTTGAAGAGCACGGCGTAGTCGACGATGCCCATGATGAGGACCACGAGGATCGGCACCACCATTGCGAGCTCGACCAGCACGGCGCCGCGTTCGGTGCGACCGTCGAGTCGGGCCCAGCGGCGCCGGTGGAGGAGGTGGGAGAGCGTCATGGTGGTCACAGGTTGATGTCGGCGGCAGGGTCGTCGGACGTGCACCACGACCAGCTGTCGCCGGCGAACGTGGTCTCGGCGTACTGCGGGACGTAGGAGTAGACGGTGGCGCCGCTCGCTGCGACGTTCGACCAGGGTGTGGTACCGGTCTTGATCACGGCCCGGGAGTGGTGGAACTTGCCGTTGAAGACCGGTGCGAGGAGGCCGCTCAGGGAGAACGCCCTGGTCGAGACGCACACCATGATCGAGTAGCGGTTGGCCTGCCGCTTGGCTTCGGAGAAGTCGTTCGTGTAGCGACCGTCACCGTCCATGTAGGTGAATCGCACGCGAACGTCCTCGCTGTCCATGTGGGTGCGGGCCTTGACGAGGCAGGCGAGCTGCCGCGCCTCGGTCGACGGTGGGGTCCGGGCGACGTAGCACGAGGTGTCGGTACCGACGCGTCCGACCGACCCGGCTCGAGCGCCCTCGCGGGCCGCGTGGCTGGTCTCGACCTTGTTGCCGTAGTTCACCCCGAAGTCGACGACCCCCATCATCAGGAGGAAGAGGATCGGGAAGGCCAGCGCGAACTCGATCAGCGCGGCACCGCGCTCGCCGCGCCCCCGTCGGGCCGGACGCCGGGTGGGGCGCCGCCGGATCGATGTGCGATCGGTGGTCACGCATCCATCGAACAGGCTCGGACGCAGGATCCGACCGGGCACTTTTCCCACAGCCGCCGGGCCGATCGGCTCAGTCCCCGGTTCGGCCGCTCCGCAGCGGTCGCAACGCAATAGGGTCACAGCATGCGCATCACGGTTGGCATCATCGGCGGCGGTTCGTGGGGAACGACGGTGGGCCACCTGGCTGCCCACAACGTCTCCACGGTCCTGTGGGCGCGGCACGCGGAGACCGCCGAGGAGATCAACAGCCACCACCGCAACAGCCGGTACCTCGACGGCTTCGACCTGCATCCGGCGCTGCGGGCCACGGCCGACCTCGGTGAGGCCGTCCGTCAGGCCGACGTGCTCGTGATGGGCGTACCGTCCCAGTCGTTCCGCTCGACGCTCGAGGAAGTGTCCGACCACCTGCGGGCGTGGGTGCCGATCGTGAGCCTCGCGAAAGGGCTCGAGCAGGGCACCCGACTGCGGATGAGCGAGGTCGCCCACCAGGTCGTCCCTGGTCATCCCGTCGCTGTTCTCACGGGCCCCAACCTGGCCAAGGAGATCCTGGCCGGCGACGCCGCGGCGTCGGTGCTCGCCACCCACGACCCGGTCGTGGCCGCCCGGCTGCAGGAGGTGTTCTCCACGAACCTGTTCCGCGTCTACACGAACCCCGATGTCGTCGGTTGCGAGGTCGCGGGGGCGCTCAAGAACGTGATCGCCATCGCGTCGGGCATGGCCGACGGGCTCGGTGCTGGCGACAACACCCGTGCCGCGGTCATCACCCGTGGGCTGGCCGAGCTGAGCCGCCTCGGCGTCGCAATGGGCGGGAACGAGCTCACGTTCGCCGGACTGGCCGGCATGGGCGATCTGCTCGCCACGTGCATCTCGCCGCAGAGCCGCAACCGCCACGTCGGCGAGCAGCTCGGTCGAGGTCGTTCCATCGACGAGGTCGTCGCCGAGATGAACATGGTCGCCGAAGGGGTCAAGACCGCGCCGGTCGTGCTCGACATCGGCGCCGAGTTCGGCATCGACGTGCCGATCTCGAGCCAGGTGTACGCCGTGTGCCACCAGGGCCGCCCGGCAGCGGAGGCCTACGAGGGTCTCCTCCGGAAGGGCTCGGGGGTCGAACACCCCAACCTCGACTTCTGACGAGCGAGACACTGCGCCGGTCCTAGAACCCGATGTCGAGGGTCGTCGGGACCGGCGGCGCGGTCGTGGTCGTCACGGTCGTGGTGGGCTTCGCCGTGGTCGTGGTCGCCTTGATCGTTGTGGTCGTCGGACCGGGCTTCACCGTCGTGGTCGTGGTGGGCTTGCGGGTCGTCGTGGTCACCGGCTTCTTGGTGGTCGTCGTCGTGCCGTAGATGGTCGTGGTCGGCTTGACGGTGGTGGTCGGCCCGGGCCTCGTCGTGGTCGTCGTCGCCTTGATCGTGGTGGACGTGGTCGTCGGTGCAGCGGTCGTGGGGGTGGCACACCCGGCGACCGCGTAGGCGTCGCATCCGGCCCCGCTGCCCTCGGCGCCGGCGACCGCTGTGACCTCCATGGTCGCGAGCCCGAGCCCGATGACCGGTTTCACCCGACGCATCGGGATCCGGACCCGGGCCTGGCTGGCGGAGCCGCTCAGCACGAAGCTGATGCAGTCGTTGCCGATCGAGGCGTCGAGCGGGCTCACGGTGGTGAGCTTCTTGGCGTCGGCGCAGTGGGCCCAGGTCGAGTCGGCCGTGCCGTCGGCGATGTCGAGGTTCTGTGCCACGAAGGTTCGGACCTGGGCGGCGACGGTCGAGACGTCGGCGCCCGGTTGACGGATCAGGAACGTGGCGTAGAGCGCGGCGGCGTCGGCAGCTGCCTGGTACTGCGCCCGCTGGGACCGCACCATGCCGACGTCGATCGCGAGGCCGGCGAAGCACATCATCCCGACCATCGACACGGCGGTCAGGATCAGGATCGCGCCCCGTTCGGCGCGGCGGGGGCGGCCTCGGCGTGGGGAGCGGGCTTCGGTGGTCACGAGGTACACCGTGACGTCATACGCCGCTTCGGGCAATGGGCCGTTGGGCGGGTTCTCGTTGGTGCGGTGGGCCCACCGGCCCTCCGGTGAGCGTGGCGCTGACGCGCCGCTCCGGCCGGTGTCGAGATCAGCGGGGGAGGTGGATGGTGGGGGAGCCCGACGACCGCCGGACGTCGTCGGGCGGGAAGCTCACGGGGAGGACCGCTCCGTCGGACTGTCGGCGGAGCCGGTAGCCCTCCTCGGTCGCGGACGCGACCTCGAAGCCGCGGGCCCAGGCCTGGTCGAACCGTCGGCGCACCTCGACGCTCGTCCCGAGGGCGATGGTGATCACCTCGACGAGCTCGCGTGCTCGGTCGGCTCGCTCGGTGTCGTTCGCGTTGTACTGCATTCGTCCCCCTCGAGTCTCGCCAACGACCACTTTGTGTGGTGCTGTGACCCCCGTGTGCGTTCAGGATACCGCCCCTGGGGGGCGAGTCAACGCGACGGACCACGCGGTACGCTCCGGGCCATGGCCCCTCGACGCCCACCGAACCTGGGCGTCGAGCGCACGTTCTGGGATGCGGGCGTCGAGTACGTGGTGGGGATCGACGAGGTCGGCCGCGGCTCGTGGGCCGGGCCGCTCACGATCGGCGCGGCGATCGTGCCCCGCGACCGACGGGTCAACCGCATCCGAGACTCCAAACAGCTCACCGAACGCAATCGCGAGGCCCTGTTCGATCGCATCGCCGGCTGGTGCGAGGCGTGGGCCGTCGGCCACGCCTCCCCGCAGGAGTGCGACGACCTCGGCATGTCCGAAGCCCAACGGGTCGCCACCCGCCGTGCCCTCGCGGCGCTCGGCATCGAACCCGGTGTTGCGCTGATCGACGGCAAGTGGGATTTCGTCGGCGGTGGGCCGACCGGCCGGACCGTGACCCGCACGATCGTGAAGGGCGACGCGACGTCGCTGTCGATCGCCTCGGCGTCGATCCTCGCCAAGGTCAGCCGCGACCGCATCATGCGGGAGCTCGCCGACGAGTTCCCGGCGTACAGCTTCGAGACCAACAAGGGGTACCCCTGCCCCCGGCACAAGACCGCTCTGCAGGGGTACGGCCCGTCGTCGATCCACCGGCGGTCCTGGGTGTTCATGGATCACCTCGTGTGGGGAGGCCTGCACCGGCCGGTCGCCGACCTCCCCGAGGGCGACCAGCTGGCGCTCGATCTCACCGAACGCTCCGACGGCGAGCCGATGCCGCTGCCCGACGGCCTCGACGAACTCGAAATCTCGCGTTGGTAAAGATGTCACCCTGGGTATGCTTGCAACAGCAAGCACTACCTGGGACGATCGAACTCGACATGAGCAGCCGAACCACACGCCCGACCGCCCAGAAGCGTCCGAAGGTCGCTGCCCCGCTCGACAACGCCTCCCGCGCTGTCCGGCGGCTCCTCGCGGCCGAGGGTGATGTGGCGGTCGAGCGGGTCACCGAGCAGATCCCGGCGATCGCTCCGCAGGGCACGGGCACCGAGCGCCCGCTGCCGGAGTGGGTCGAACTCAACCAGTCGCTCTATCGGGTGTTCGCCTTCGTCGACGTGTGCGGATTCACCAAGTACACCGACCAGTTCGGGGCGCACGCCGCCACCGAGATGTTGTCGCGGTTCCGCTCGGCGTGCCGCGACGTCACGGCACGCCGTGGCGCACGAGTGGCCAAGTGGTTGGGCGACGGCGTCATGCTCGTCGGCACCGAGCCCGGGCCGGTCATCGCGACGGTCGCCGAGTTGCTCCTGCGGTTCCGCGACGACGCGTTCGAGATCCACGCCGGCATCGCCGCCGGCACCGTGCTGCTGTTCGAGGGCGATGACTACATCGGCCGTTCGGTCAACCTGGCCGCCCGCCTGTGCGAGGCCGCCGCTCCCGGCGAATTGTTGGCGCACGCGGTCGACGACGCTGTTCCCGACTGGGTCAACCTCGCCGGCACCGTCACGGTGCGGGCCATGGGCATCGGCGATGTGGCCGGCGTCAGTCAGCTCCGCGTCGACGACCAGGCGTGGGCGACGATGTCACCGGTCGTGAGCCATCCGTCGCTCGCACTCGTGTCGACGGAGTTCAGCCCGCTCCCCGACGAACGCTCCGACGACCCCACCGACTGACGTCGCCGTCAGCCGCCGGGCCCGGCGGCGCAGCGAACGGCCGACCGATTCAGCTCGCCGTGCCGGCGGCGTTGACGACGCTCGCCAGGTGCTTGGTGAAGAGCGCCTGGTCGGTGCCGTCGTCGGTGAGGTAGTCGCCGACGAAGAGGCCGACCGATGCCCGTCCGGCGCGGTCCACGAAGCACGCGATCGGGCGCTCGGTCGCGGCAGCGACGTCGATGGCGGCAGGGACCCGCTGGATGGCGAGGGAGGCGACCGCTCCTCCGGGCTCGGACAGACGGAAGCTGTGGTAGTCGTCGGACGTGAGCGACTCGTCGATACTGAAGCCGAGCTCGCCCAGCGCTTGGCGCACGAGGCCGGCGACGGTGTTGTCGAGCGCTGCGGCCCGGGCGACCTCCGCGTCGAAGGCCGAGGACCGCTCCGTGAGCGACGCGAACGTCGACTCGAGTTCGGCGGCGTCGCCGAGCTGGAGCGACGGAGCGGCGACGACGGGCTCGTCGGGCACGATGACCTCGGGGACGTCGGACACGACCGGCGCGGCCTCGGCGACGGGGATCTCGACGGCCACAGGAGCGTCGGCGGCCGCCGGAGCGTCGAAGCCGGTGGTGGGAGCGTCGTAGGTGACCGGTGCCGAGGCAGTGTCGAAGGTGGGGGTGGGGTCGGCGACCACCGGCGCCGCCGCGTCGAACGTCGCTGCCGCCGCCGGGATCTCGATCGTGGCGGGTGCCTCGAACGGCGACGTCACCGGGGCCTCGAAGGTGACCGGCTGTTCGAACGAGGCGGGCGACCCGAAGACCGACGTGGATTCCGACGGTGCCGGGGAGCTGAACGGTGACGACGTGGTCGCCGCGAACGGCGACTGGGTCGCGACCTGGGGCTCGGGCGCAGGGGCGGGTGCCGGCGCGGGTGCCAGGCGAGTGGCGAGCGCCGCGGCCAACTCGGCGTTCGAGTTGAACGGCGACCAGTTCACCGCGCCCTGCCACCAGACCGGGGTCGTGGACGGGATCTGGTCGTGGGCGATGCGCTCGATCACCGTGGCGAGGGGCTCGGGGCCCTGCTGCTGGCCGGCGCCGTCGATCCAGAAGATGGCGGGCACATCGGGAGGGGGAAGCGTGCTCATGCCGAGAGCCTCCCACAGCACTTCCGCCGGGTAAATCCTTCCGTGGGCTTTTTTACGCGCGCCGTGATCCTCCCACCGATGGACGGCGACGCGGGGTCGGCAACTAACCTCCCGGCTCATGTTCCGTTGCAAACCGTTGGCGGTCGCCGTGTTCGCGATGTGGACCCTGCTCGTCTGGGCCAACCGCATCTACAACATCGTCGAAAAGGACGGTGGCGACGGGGTCGACCTGGCTCGCGCCATCGGGTTCGTCGTCGTCGGACTGGTGGTCGCCGTCGTTGCCGTGCGACCGATGCCGGCGCCGCTCGCTCACCGGTTGGTGTCGGTGGCCGGCTGGGCCTCGATCGCGCTGTGGGCCACTCGCATCGTCACCATCCCGCTCGGCGACTACTCGGTCGGCTTCGTCGTCGTGCACCTCGTGCTCGCCGCCATCTCGATCTCGTTGGCCCTCTGGGCCATGCGTTCGACGCGGTCGCTGGCCGCCGTCGACGGTGCCTCTCTTGGTGACCCCGACGCCACCTCCGACCATCACCGGCCCTCCACCGGTACCGATGTCGTCGATCCGGCGACGACGCGCGCCTGAGGAGGCTCCATGGAATGGGACAAGGACGAGGCGAAGTCCTCCGACATGATCGATCAGCGCGGTGCCGGTGACCCCGCTGGTGGGCTCGGCGGCCTGGGCGACGTCCTGGGCGGTGCGCTCGGCGGGGCGGGCGGTGGAGGTGCCGGTGGCGGCGGCCTCGGTGGGGTGCTCGGCGGAATGTTCGGCGGCAAGGGCCGCAAGGGTGGCGTCGTCGGGGTCCTCCTCGTGTTGGCCGCGGTGTTCCTCCTCCCGAAGATCATGTCGGGCGGCGGGTTCGACGTGTCCACTGCCGGTCTCGACAACCTGCCGGGTATGTCCGGCGGCGGAGCATTGCCCGGCTCGGGCGATGTCGCCGACGCGTCGCTTCCGGCCGCGGACGACCCCGATCCCGAACTGACCCAGTTCGCCAACGTGCTCATCACCGACACCAACAACGTCTGGGAGCAGCAGTTCGACGAGGCCTCCAAGCGTTACGACCGCACGAAGCTCGTGTTGTTCACCGGTGGTGTGAACACCGCGTGCGGGCAGGCGAGCTCGGACATGGGGCCGTTCTACTGTCCGGGCGACCAGCTGGTGTACATCGACCTGACGTTCTTCGAGGAGCTGGCGACGCGGTTCGGTGCTGCGGGTGACTTCGCCCAGGCGTATGTGATCGCGCATGAGGTCGGGCACCACGTGCAGAACGAGCTCGGTATCTCGGCGCAGGTGCGTCGGCTCGAGGAGGACGATCCCGGTGCCGCCAACGGGCCTGACGGCCTCTCGGTGCGGACCGAGCTGCAGGCCGACTGTCTCGCCGGGGTCTGGGCCCATACGCGCTACGAGCGCGGTGAGTCCGATCCGACCAAGCGGCTCGACGACGGTGACATCGACGAGGCGTTGCGGGCCGCCGCAGGAGTTGGCGACGACTCGATCCAGAAGTCGGCGACGGGGCGCGTGAACCCCGAGGGATTCACACACGGCACGTCGGCGCAGCGGTCCCGCTGGTTCAAGAAGGGCTACGACTCGGGCGATTCCGAGCAGTGCGACACCTTCTCGACCGACTCGCTCTGACGTTCTCCCGGCGCTCCTGAGCCGCTCGACGGGGATGCCCGCGGCGTGAGCAGTTCTGCGGGAGTTCCCAGGAACCTCTGAGCGCCGTCCGATGGCCGGGGCCGATCGTTGGTTCCATGACCACCGTCCACGACCCCGAGCCGACCACCGCGGTCACGGCGCAGCCGGCGGCGGCCCCGGTCGTTGCGCCGACGCTCGACATCGTGGTGCCCGTCTACAACGAAGCCCACGTGCTCGACGCCAACGTCGAGCGACTCGCCGCCCACCTCCGCACCACCATGCCCTTCAGCTGGCGGATCACCATCGTCGACAACGGCTCGACCGACTCGACGATGCAGACGGCCACCGCCCTGGCCGGCCGGCTGGAGGGGGTGCGGGTGCGGCACCTCGATCGCAAGGGCCGGGGCCTCGCGCTCCGCACCGCGTGGGGTGAGAGCGACTCGCCGATGCTCGCCTACATGGACGTCGACCTGTCCACGGGACTCGATGCGCTCCTGCCGCTCGTTGCGCCCCTGGTCACGGGTCACTCCGACGTGGCCATCGGATCACGGTTGGCGTCGGGCGCGTCGGTGGCGCGCGGTCCCAAACGCGAGTTCATCTCCCGCTCCTACAACCTGCTGCTGCACACGGTGTTCGCGACCCACTTCCACGACGCCCAGTGCGGCTTCAAGGCCCTGCGCGCCGATGCCGCAGCGGCCCTGTTGCCCCAGATCGACGACGACGAGTGGTTCTTCGACACCGAACTGCTGCTCGTCGCCGAGCACAACGGGCTGCGCATCCACGAGGTGCCCGTCGACTGGGTCGACGATCCCGACAGCCGCGTCCGGGTCGCACAGACGGCCCGCCGCGACCTGGCCGGCATGGCCCGCATGGCGTGGCGGTTCCTCCGCGGCGCCGGACGGATCGACGGCGCCACCTACGGGCGCGCCGAGCTCGCCGACCAGATGGGTCGCCAGCTCGTCGTGTTCGGACTGATCGGCACGATCAGCACCGGAGTCTCCGCGGGGCTCTTCCTGGCCCTCCGCGAACCGCTCGGCGCGGTGCTCGCGAACGTCGTCGCCGTGACGGCGACCGTGGCCGTCAACGCCTGGGCCAATCGCCGGTTCACGTTCGGGCGCCGCGGGCGCTTGGGCCGTTCGAGCGACTACCTCCGCGCCGGGGCGATCTACCTGGTCGGGCTCGTCGTCTCGACGTTCGTCCTGTCGGCGATCAGCCCCACCGATCACCTCGTCGAGCTCCTCGCCCTGCTGGCGACGTGGTCACTCACCACGGTCGCCCGATTCACCGTCCTCAGCCACACGCCGATCACGTCCACGGAGGTGCAGCCATGACGGTTGCCGATCACCCGGTCCCCGCCACTGCCCGTGCTGCGGTGCAACCGCCGATGGAGCCGGCGGCTGCAGCCCAACAGCACCGGTCGGCGCGCCTTCGTCGTGTGGTCCGGGGGCGTGACGACGACCCGGTGTGGGCCCGGCCGGCCCTCGTCGGACTCCTGGTCGGCACCGCCGTGCTGTACCTCTGGACCCTGTCGGAGTCGGGATGGGCGAACGCCTTCTACTCCGCGGCCGTGCAGGCCGGGTCGCAGAGCTGGAAGGCGTTCTTCTACGGCTCGTCCGACGCCGCGAACTCCATCACCGTCGACAAGCCCCCGATGTCGTTGTGGCCGATGGCGCTGTCGGTCCGGGTCCTGGGGCTGAGCTCGTTCAGCATCCTGCTGCCACAGGCGTTGATGGGCGTCGCCACCGTCGGTGTGCTGTACGCCGCGGTTCGCCGCTGGTTCAGCGCCCACGCGGCGTTGCTGGCGGGTGTCGTGATGGCGTTGACCCCGGTCGCGGCGCTGATGTTCCGCTTCAACAACCCCGACGCGCTCCTGACGCTCCTCATGGTGATCGCCGCCTACTTCGCCCTCCGGGCCATCGAGAGCGGTGCGTGGAAGTGGTTCGTCGCCACGGGCGTGGCCGTCGGGTTCGGGTTCCTCACCAAGCAGCTCCAGGTGCTGTTGATCGTGCCGGGGCTCGGTGCGGCGCATCTCGCGTTCGGCGGCAACGGGTTCTGGCGACGCATCCGTGACCTGGCGATCGCCGCCGCAGCGATGGTCGTGTCCGCCGGCTGGTGGATCGCCATCGTCGAGCTGGTGCCGGCGAGCATGCGGCCCTACGTCGGTGGATCCCAGGACAACTCCATCCTCGAGCTGACCCTCGGGTACAACGGTCTCGGTCGGCTCACCGGCAACGAGACCGGCAGCGTCGGCGGGGGCAACGGGCCCGGCGGTGGCATGTGGGGCGAGACGGGGATCGGTCGACTGTTCGGCAACGAGATCGGCGGTCAGATCACCTGGCTGGTCCCGGCGGCGCTGATCCTCCTCGCCGCAGTGCTGGTCGTGTGGTGGCGGCGACCACGCCGCGACCTGCAACGTGCGTCGATCGCGGTGTGGGGTTCGTGGCTCGTCGTCACCGGCGCCGTGTTCAGCTTCATGAGCGGGATCTTCCACGCCTACTACACCGTCGCCCTGGCGCCGGCGGTCGCTGCGCTCGTGGGCATCGGTGCCGTGACGCTCTGGCAGCACCGCACCACGTCCCCCCGGGCCCACGCCGCGACGATGACGGCGCTGGCGGTCATCGCCGGTGTGACGACCTGGTGGGCACGGGTCCTTCTGGCCCGCGCCGCGGACTGGAACCCCTGGATCTCGACACTCGTCCTCGTTGCCGGAGGAACCGCCGTCGGCGGCCTGCTCGCCGCGGCCTGGTTGCGGCCCCTCTGGGGTGACCGGGCGGCCAACTGGCTCGGAGTCGGAGCCGCCGGTCTGGCGCTCGTGGCGGGACTCGCCGGCCCGACCGCGTGGACGTTGCAGACCGTCGCCACTCCCCACACCGGTTCGATCGTCACCGCGGGACCGACCGTCACGGGAGGCGGGTTCGGTCCCGGCCGGGGTGGCTTCCCCGGCGGCATGACCGGAACGATGCCCGGTGGGCTCCCGGGTGGTTTCCCCGGTGGGAACCCACCGGCCATCGGTACCACCCCGCCCGGTGGCACGACGGGTGGCTTCCCCGGCGGGCTCGGTGCCCGCCCCGGCGGTGGTGGCGGAATGGGTGGGTTGCTCGACGCCGTGACTCCCGGCGCCGAGATCGTCGCGGCGCTCAGCGAGGACGCTTCGAGCTACACGTGGGTCGCAGCAGCGGTCGGCTCCAACAACGCCTCGGGATACCAGCTCGCGACCGAACTGCCGGTCATGGCCATCGGTGGGTTCAACGGCTCGGATCCGTCGCCGACGCTGGCCGAGTTCCAGCAGTACGTCGCCGACGGGAAGATCCACTGGTTCATCGGCGGTGGCGGCTTCGGCGGCGGCGGGTTCGGAAACCAGATGGGCGGCAGCGACGCATCGTCGGAGATCGCCACGTGGGTGCAGGAGAACTTCACCGCCACGACCATCGACGGCTCCACCCTCTACGACCTCACCGCCCCGATCGCCTGAGCGCCGACCCGAATCCTCGACAGGTCGGGTGGCATCGGGGGGTGGTTTTCGGGTGGAGCGTCGCCGCCCGCTACGCTGCGGACGCTATGGGACAGCCGGTCACCGTCATCGAGAAGCAGTCACCGACCACGGGTGTGGTTCGGTTCGAGCTCAACCGTGTGCTCACCGGCACCGGCCACGAGCGCTACAAGCCGGGCGACACGATCGTCGGCGATCGTCCGCCCGACGTGCTGGCCCGTCGCCTGCTCGAGCACGGCGGCATCGACGGCATCCACATCAACGGCTCGGTCGTGAGTGTCGACATCGCCAAGGGCCACACTGCCGAGGGCCTCAAGGAGATCATCGAGGATCTCTACACGTACTACCGCCCCGGCGTCGAGGTCCCGCAGTTCCCCGCTCCGGCGGAGTAACCCCGTCCCGCCAGTGGTTCGCGGTGACGTGTGATCACCGCCTGGTGACCACTCACCGCAGATCCGGTGGTGGTCCTCGACGCGCCCGGACGGCCCTTGCACAGTATCGAACAGGTGTTCGATACTGGACGGATGGTGAACCCGGAGCTGGCCGAGATCGTCGAACGTCTCCGTCCGACGGTCCTGTCGGGGGAGCGGACGCTGCCGGTACCGGAGGCGTTGCGGCCGGTGTTCCCCCTCGGGGGCCTGGCCCGTGGGTCCCGCCTGTCGTTGCGGGGGACGGGGGCTGCGAGCATCTGCATGCACACGGTTGCCGAGGCGTCGAAGGCGGGTTCGTGGGTGGCGGTCGTCGGCGTGGGGGCGTGGGGATGGGCGGCAGCTGCCCGGGCCGGCTGGTCGCTCGAGCGGAGTGTGTTCGTTGCCGAGCCGCCCACCGGTCAGTGGGGCACGGTCGTCGCGGCGCTGGTCGACGCGGTCGACCTCGTCATCGTCGATCCCGTCCACCAGGTCAGCGCCACTGATGCGCGGCGCCTGGCGGCGCGATCGCGCGAACGGGGGTCGATCGTCGTCGATCTCGCGGTCGACGACGGTCGCCGCCGGTTCCGTTGGCCCACCGAAGCCGATCTGACACTGACCGTCGAGTCGACCGAGTGGGCCGGGCTCGAGGTGGGCCACGGGGTGTTGACCGATCGTCGGCTCCGCGTCGGTGCCGACGGTCGTCGGGGTGCCGCCCGGACGCGTCGGGTGGAGCTGTCGTTGGGGTCGAACGGTGCGCTGTCGGTGATCGACCCCGCGATCAGCCCCGCGGTGGTCGGGACACCGGCGGTCGCTGCCGTGCCCTCGGGTCGTCATCTCCGTGCCGTCTGAGGGGGACGCGCCGACCCGCACCGTCGTGGTGTGGTGCGCGGACTGGCCGGCGGTGGCCCTCGGTCGTCCGGTCGACCGGCCGGTGGTGGTCATGTTCGCCAACCGGGTCGTGGCCACCAACCCGTTGGCCCGGGCGCTGGGCGTCGACCTCGGTGTCCGCCGCCGTGAGGCGCAGCGTCACTGTCCCGAGGCCGAGCTCGTCGAACGTGACGCCGACCGCGAAGCCCGTACGTTCGAACCGGTCGTCGCCGCGCTCGACGACATCACGCCGCGCATCGAGATCGTCCGGCCCGGCTCGTGCCTGTTCCCGGCACGGGGTCCGTCGCGATACTTCGGCGGCGACGCCGAGCTCGCCGATCGCCTCACGCGGGCGGTGCGTCGTCAGCTCGTGATCCCGACGGCGGTGGGTGTCGGGATCGCCGACGGTGCGTTCGCCGCCACCTTGGCCGCCAAGCGCAGCGCCGGCATGGAGGCGGGCGGCACCGACGTGTCGGTGATCGTGCCGCCGGGGGAGACGCCCGGCTTCCTCGCCGAGTTCGGGGTGGGCGCCCTGCAGCAGTCGGGCCCGTCGTCGCCGGACCTGGTCGAGGTGCTGGTGCGCCTGGGGATCACGACGTTGGGGTCCCTGTCCGCCTTGGCCGCGTCGGACGTGGTGGCACGATTCGGCGCCGAGGGCGCCGAGGCCCACCGACTCGCCCGAGGCCTCGATCTCCGGCCGCCGCGGCTCGCCGACCCGCCCGTCGATCTCGACGTGTCCCACGAGCCCGACCCGCCCCTCGAACGGGTCGACCAGGCGGCGTTCGTTGCCAAGGCGTTGGCCGACGACCTCCACGAGCGCCTGGGCTCGCGTGGGCTCGCGGCGGTGGCGATCCTCATCGAGGCGACCACGACCGAGGGGCACACCGTCGAGCGGCGGTGGCGTCACGACGGTGCCCTGTCGTCGACCGCGGTGGCGCAGCGGGTGCGGTGGCAACTCGACGGGTGGCTCACCTCCACCCAGGGTCGCCGTTCCCGCGGCGCCGGGGCGTTGGCGCGCCTGCGGGTGCGCCCCACCGAAGTGGTGCCCGATGTCGGGCGGCAGATGGGGTTCTGGGGTGGTGCCGACGCCGCGTCGATCCGGGCGCGCCGGGGGCTGGCCCGGGTGCAGGGGGTGTTGGGTTCCGACGCGGTGATGGTGGCCGAGTGGCGCGGTGGTCGGGCGCCGGGGGAGCAGTACCGCCTGGTGTCGGTCGATGCGGTGGCGGTGGCCGCCGACGAGTCGTTCGACCTCGCAGCGCCCGGACCCGAGCCCTGGCCGGGTCGGCTTCCCGACCCGCCGCCGGCGCTCGTGTGGCAGCGCCCCCGCCGCGCCGAGATGCACGACGCCGAGGGGCAGATGGTGCGCGTCGACCGTCGGGGTGGGTGCTCGGGCGAACCGGCACGGCTGTCGATCGAGTCGGGGCCGTGGCAGGCGGTGGTGGGGTGGTCGGGGCCCTGGTTGAGCGACGAACGCTGGTGGGACGCGTTGGCCCACCGCCGGCGTGCCCGCTTCCAGCTGCGCACCGTCGACGGCACCGCCCACCTGGTCGCACTGGAGTCCCAGCAGTGGTGGGTGGAGGCCACCTACGACTGACCCGGCGCACCGGTTCCCGCCCGTTCCCACCCGTTCCCACCCGTTCCCACCTCATTTGTCCTGCGTTTTCGCCCCTGGAGGGGCGAAAACGCAGGACAAATGAGGTGAGAACGGCCTGGGTTCAGCGGAGGCGGGATGCCGGCTGGTAGTTGGGGCCAGCGGTGATGTCGACGCGGGCGAGGAGCTGCTCGCACGGTGGTTCGAACATCTCGGCGAACCAGCGCGAGCGCTCCTCGCCCAGGAGCTCCCACCCGAGGGTCGTGAGCCGGTCGGTGTCGTCCTCGATGCGTTGTCGCAGTGCGATGCCGTCGGCGTTCACCTCGCCCGTGGTCGGGTCGCCGTCGACGAGTCCCCGCGCCGCCAGCGACGCCCACGCCGTGGCGAGCTCCTCCGGCGAGCTGCCCCGTGAGTGGGCCAGCCAGTCCCGCTCGTAACCCAGCCAGGCATTGTGGAGCACCGACGCCTCCGTACCCGTGAGCCCAGCAGCGGTGACCAGCGCCCAGTGGGTGTCGCCGCGCCATTCCCGCACGCAGTTCACGGCGTGCCACCCCGACAGCACCGGATCGGTGGGCCGCTCCATGCGCAGGTGGGCGGCGAAGAACGTACGACCGGCGATCGGCAGCTGCTCGACGACGGGCCACAGCAGTGGGCCGAGCTCGGCCAACGGCTCGAGCATCGCCGGGGCGTGCTCGGCGAGGCCGTCGAGCACGGCGGCGTCACGGGCCGCCCACACGTCGTCCCACGTCGTGTGCTCGGCGACGGTCGCCGTGGCGATCGCGATGCCGACGGGGCTGATCGAGCCGAACGCCGCGGTGATCGCCTCGGGACCGGCCGGGCCGAGCGGTGCGGCCCGGGCGGCGATGTAGCCGAGGGGGTGGGGGAGCCCGAGCGCTCCGAGCCGCGACACCGCCCCCGGGTCCCAGAAGATCCAGCCGATGGTCGTCTGGACCGATCGGGCGTTGCGGCGGCAGATCTCGAACCAGTCGGTCATGGCGGCGAGGATAGGCCGGGAACCCCTGTGACCTCCCACAGCGACAGCGCACCGCCATGGGCGGCATCCGGTGCCGCCACCCGGCAGAATGGACCCGTGCGAGTCCTGGTGATCGAAGACGAAGTTGCGTTGGCCGATGCCGTCGCCCGCGGCCTGGAGGCCGAGGGGTTCGAGGTCGTGGCCGTCCACGACGGGCTCGAGGGCCTCGAGAAGGCCCGCGCTGAGCGGTTCGACCTGATCGTCCTCGACATCATGTTGCCCGGCATGAACGGCTACAAGGTGTGCCGCACCCTCCGCGACGAGGAGGTGTGGACCCCGATCCTCATGCTCACGGCGAAGGACGGCGAGTACGACGAGGCCGAGGCGCTCGACACCGGCGCCGACGACTTCCTGTCCAAGCCGTTCTCGTTCGTGGTGCTCGTCGCCCGCCTCCGGGCGCTGGCGCGGCGCCGCAGCGACGCCAATCTCCAGCCGCTCGAACTCGGCGACCTCGTGCTCGAGCCGGTGTCGCGCACGGTGCGCCGCGGCGACACCGACATTCCCCTGTCGCCACGGGAGTTCGCCCTGCTGGAAGCGCTCATGCGCCACACCGGTGAGGTCGTCGCCAAGACCGACCTGCTCGAACGGGTGTGGGGCGAGGACTTCGAGGGCGATCCCAACGTCGTCGAGGTGTACATCGGCTATCTCCGCCGCAAGATCGACCGCCCGTTCGGCCACAGCGACCTCGAGACCGTCCGGGGCGAGGGCTACCGCATGGGGGCAGCGACCCACAGCGCGTCATGAGTTCTCGGCTGGCCGCCCTCGTCGGCTCGGTTCGGGTCCGCCTGACGTTCGCCGTCTCGATCATCTTCGCCGGCGCCCTCACGTTGGCGTCCTTCGGGCTCGTCCGTCAGGTCGAGAACGCGCTCGTCAACGACGTGCAGGTCCGCAATGACACCGTTGCCCAGGCGCTTGGCAAGATCCTGTCGGCCGGCAACCCCGACGCCCTGTCCACGTCCGACCCGACCCAGCTCGCCGACGGGCTGAGCGGCACCTACGACGCCGACATGCTCCGCGAAGGCCTCAACGAGAGCATCGTGTACGCGAGCGGCCCGGGTTCGGCGACCGTCTCGCAGTCGACGAACATCTTCGACAAGATCCGCCAGGTCATCACCGGCGAGGCGATTCCGCTGTTCAGCAAGGCGTTGCCGTCGCGGATCGACGACAAGGACTACGTCGTCAGCAAGGTGAAGGTGCCGACCCAGCAGGGCGACATGGTGTTGAGCGTCGCCAGCTCGCTCGAACCGATCAAGCGCACCGTCGACCGGGTGCAGGGGGCGCTGTTCTTCGCGGTGCCGTCGCTCGTGGGCGCGGTCGCGATCCTGGCCTGGATGATGACGGGCCGTGCCCTCCGGCCGGTGTCAGCGATCACGTCGCGAGCGCAGGCCATCACGTCGATGACCCTCGACCAGCGGGTGCCCGAGCCCCGCACCGACGACGAGATCGGCCAGCTGGCCCGCACGATGAACGCCATGCTCGACCGCCTCGAGTCGGCGTCGGAGCGCCAGAAGCGGTTCGTGTCCGACGCGAGCCACGAGTTGCGGTCGCCGGTCGCCTCGATCCGCCTGCAGCTGGAGACGGCGTTGATGCGCCCCGAGCAGACGGACTGGGAGCAGGTCGGTCGCACCGTCCTGGCCGAGGACCAGCGCCTGGCCGGGCTGGTCGACAACCTGCTCGCGCTCGCCCGGATCGAGGAGGGCCAGCGCCGGCCGCAGGCGGAGGTCGACCTCGACGAGATCATCCACGACCAGCTGGCCCGGCCTCGTCGCGTCAGCGTCGATCGGTCCGGCGTCCTCGCCGGCCGGGTCTACGGCGTGCGCGACGAGCTCACGAGCGTGGTCCGGAACCTGATCGACAACGCCGAACGCCACGCCGGCTCGGTGGTGAAGGTGTCACTGGCGACGAAGGGCCCGTGGGTCCGTCTCGCCGTCGAGGACGACGGCCCCGGGGTCGAGCCCAACCTGCGCGACAAGGTGTTCGAGCGGTTCGCCCGCCTGCAGGAAGCTCGGAGCCGCGATGCCGGCGGGGCCGGACTGGGCCTGGCGCTCACCAAGCGCATCGTCGAGACCCACAACGGTCGGATCTTCATCGAGGACTCGTCCCTCGGTGGGGCAGCGTTCGTGGTGGAGCTGCCGGCCGCCGAGCTCCCCGCCGACGACGAGTTCGAGCCGGTCGACTGATTGCGTATCGCTCAGCGGCGCTGCAGCTTCGACAGCAGGCGCAGCAGCTCGAGGTAGAGCCACACGAGGGTGACGATCAGGCCGAAGGCGCCGAACCACTCCATCTCCTTCGGCAGACCTTCCTTGACACCGCGCTCGATGAAGTCGAAGTCGAGGAGCAGGTTGAAGGCGGCGATGCCGACGATCAGGAGGCTGACGCCGATGCTCAGGAGGCTGGTCGACTGCATGAAGTCGGTGCCGGCGTCGGTGAACAGGCGGGAGATGAACATGACCGCGTAGAGCGCCAGCACGCCGAAGGTGGCGGCGATGATGCCCTTGGTCATACGGGGGGTGACCCGCAGGATGCGGAATCCGTAGAGGGCGAGCATGGCGAGGAACACCCCGGCGGTGGCGACGATCGCCTGGATCGCGATGCCCTGGCTCTGGGAGTCGTAGGCGTGGGAGATGATGCCGAGGAACACTCCCTCGGCGATCGCGTAGGGAATGCCGAGGATGCGGGCCATCGGCGGCTTGAACGAACAGATCAGGGCGAGCACGAGGCCGATCACCATCGAACCGATGAGCCAACCCATGGGGAGGTCGGCGCTGTAGACCCGTTTGCCGGTGCCCTGCTCGATGCCGAGGAACTCGGTGGTGACCTTGCCCCACCCGAACCAGGCGCCGACCATCACGAAGACGAGCATCACGCCGGTGGCCGATGCGACCCCGCCCATCGTCATGGTGGCGGTCCGCGGCGTGGACTCGTAGGCCTCGTAGCTCGGCGGGACCTGACCCCACCCGCGTTCGGTGCCGGTGGCGTCGATGACGGCGCCGCCCGCGCCGGCGCCACGGAAGTACTTGTCGTTGAGGAAGGGGTTGCTCGACTGCATCTGGGCCTCCTGGGCCGTCCCGGCTCTGCGCGGGGATTCGTCGGTCAGCGTACCGCTGGGGCGAGGGAGCGACGGTGCAGGTCGGCGTCGGCTCAGGGCCAGTCGAGACCGACGACGTAGCCGGACTGGTCGGCGATGACGACCGTCGAGCCGACGCGGAACGCGTAGGGAAGGGGGTCGAGCATCGGTTCGCCGGTCGTCTCGAACGACACGTCGCCATCGGGCGTGTGGCCGACGAGGGCGAGTTTCTCACCGTCATCGGGGGCAATGCGGGGCTCCCACCCCTCCAAGAACGCGTAGCCGGGTTCGTCGCTCAACCACGCAGCCTGGTCGGGCCACGGGTTCTCGCCGAGCGTGCTGTCGAGCGAGCGGGTGGAGCCGTCGGCCGCGTCCAGCTCGGCGGCGTAGCTCCACGGGATGAACACCCGCACCGCACCCTCGAGGTACGACATGGTCACACCGCCCGAGGTGTCGGCGCCCTCGTCGGGCTGGACCGACCACGCCACCTTTCCGGTGGCGATGTCGATGGCCGTCACCGCTGCGTCGAGGTCGGTGACGTAGACGACGCCGTCGTGGACGATCATGGCCTCGGGACCCAGGTCGACGGCCCACAGGACCTTCGGGGCTGGGCCGGTTTCGGGGTTCGAACGGATCGTGCCGGTCACGCCGAGCACGCTGTCCTCGTCGCCGTAGGACTGATCGTTCGGGCCGTCAGGGGGCCGAGTGGTGGTCGAGGCGGCCCGGGCTCGGTCGAGCCCGGTCAGTACCTTGGTCTGCCAATCGGAACAGTTGGCCACCCAGTAATCGCGTGCCGGCCCCGTCGGCCGCACGCGGAGATCGTTGTGGGTCGCGAGCTCGGCGAGATCTGCAGGCAGGGTGGCACGGATGACGTCGACGATCACGCCGGCAATCGCGTTCCCGGGATCGGAGTCGTCGGAGATCGGCCCGGCGTCGAACAAGCCCACGGCGAGGCAGGGAGAGCAGTCTCGGCTCAGATAGGCGGTGACCACACGGATGTCGTTCTCGTCCTCGGCGACGTCGACCTCCTCGATCGACGCGATCGTCTCCACCGCGTCGGCGACGGTGCACGCAGCTGTGAGGTGGTGTGCTGCCGTGACGTCGTCGACGTACTGCGCCGCGGCCGAGGAGAGGGGCGCGGGGGCCGCCGAGACCCCGCCGGTGGCCGGCGCCTGATTGCCGGAGACGGTGACGCGTCCAGGCTCCCCGCACGATGCGAGCATCGTTGTCACGAGGACGACGAGCGTGACCTGGGTGAACCGGCGGACCATGTGGCGAGGATAACGGAGTTCACCCTCAAGGAATTCACCGCAGTCCGCCGATGAAGGGCGGGGCGGGCGGTCGGAACGATGACGCGGTCCGTCGAGGAGCGATCCGCGTGCGTCATGGACGACCAATCAGCCGACAGCCCAGGCTCGACGCGCTCGTGCGACGCCTCCGGCACATCGACCGTTCGCGGTCCGATGTCCACGACGACGCCCGGTCCGCGCTCGACGATCGGTCGGCGCTCGTCACCGGGAGCGCCTTGTTCCTCCTGCCGACCCTCTGGATGGTGGCGCAGGTCGACCTGGGGAGCGTCCCGATCATCACGATGCTGTTGGCGACGTTCGCGTACGCGGCGGCGTCGACGGTCGAGTTCGAGGTGGGCTCGGCATCCGCGGTCCCCACCGAACCGTTGCTGGTCGTCATGTTGGTGCTGCTCCCGCCGGGCCTGGTGCCGCTCGTCGTCTTCGCCGGGCTCGGGCTCGGGTCGTGGTGGATCCGCGAGCGACGGGGGCGCTCGGAGCCCCTGCTGGCGACGGCATGTTCGGCGGCGCACGCCGTCGGTGCGGCGGCGGTCGTCGGCCTGATCGGTCTCGGCCCGCCCGGTGGCGGGTCGGTGCGCATGTGGTCGGTGTTGGGCCTGGCGCTGGTCGTCCAGGGGGTGGCGGACCTGGCCTGCTCGTGGATCCGCAACTGTCTCGGTCTCGGCGTCGGCGTGAGCGAGCTGGCGCACATGATGTGGTGGTCCTTCCGGGTCGACGTGCTGCTGGCGCCGCTCGGGGTGGCGGCAGCCATCGCGTTCCCGTCGGGGCCGATGGCGGTGGTGGTCGCCACGACGCCGCTGCTCCTGTTGGCGATGCTGGCCGGCGACCGGCGTCGTCACATCGACGGCATGCTCGAGCTGTCGTCGGCGTTCCACGATGCTGCCGATCGGGCGCGCCGTGATCAGCTCACCGGTCTGGGCAACCGTCTCGCGTGGGACGAGGCCGTGGCCCGGGTCGAGCGCCGGACCGGCCCGATCGGGGTCATCATGCTCGATGTCGACTGGCTCAAGGTCGTGAACGACGACTACGGGCACGAGGCGGGGGACCGGCTCCTGCGGGTGGTGGCGGGGGTCCTCGACGCCGTGGTGCCCGACGACGCGACGGTGTGTCGACTGGGTGGCGACGAGTTCGGTGTGCTGCTGGTGGATAGCGATCTCGTCGAGGCCGATCGGGTGGCGGCATTCATTCGGGCCGGGCTGGCGGCGTGCGCGCCGGTGTACGACACGGTCGTCTCGGCGTCGATCGGCACGGCGGCGTCGCATGGGCCCGGTTCGGTGCAGGCCGCCCTGTACGACGCCGACCGTGACATCTACCGCCACAAGGCGGCGCGTGGCCGGAGTCGGTCGCGCCCTCGTTCGATCTGACCCTCCCGGGAACTCCGGATCGCAGAGCGAACAGGTGTTCGGTAGGGTCGGGGTATGGGGTTCAACAACCCGGATGTTCCGTGGAAGGAGATCGAGCGAGCGCTCAGTGACCGTCGACCCGCGGGCGGAAATGGCCGCCATGCCGGCGATCACCGAACCAAGGCCCGGGACGAGGAACACCCCGGCGACGGCGGTGACGCCCCGGCGTGGTCGCGCAAGCGCCTGCCCTATGAGGCCGGCGTCGCCCGGTCCCGTGGTGGTGTGCCGTACGCCGAACTGCACTGCCACTCCAACTTCAGCTTCCTCGACGGTGCATCGCATCCCGAGGAGCTGGTCGAGGAGGCCGCCCGGTTGGGGCTCGAGGCCATCGGCATCTGCGACCACAACGGCTTCTACGGGGTCGTGCGGTTCGCTGAGGCGGCCCGGGTGGTGGGCATCCCCACCGTGTTCGGTGCGGAGCTGACGCTCGGGGCAGCCTCGAAGCACGGGCGCACGGTCGATCCCGATCCCGACGGCAAGCACCTGGTCGTGATGGCCCGCAATCCCACGGGGTACGCCCGGCTGGCCCGGGCCATCAGCGTCGCCCAGATGGCGGGCGAGAAGAACGCCCCGCGCATCACGTTCGAGGAGTTGGCGGTCACCCTGCGGGGCACGTCGGGTGGCTCGGGCAACATCGGTCGGGGCGACCACCTGGTGCTCACGGGGTGCCGCAAGGGCACGGTGCCAGCAGCGCTGGTCGCCGACGGTCCGGCGGCGGCCGAACGCGAGCTCCGACGGCTCGTCGACACGTTCGGGCGGGAGAACGTGGCCGTCGAGATCTGGGATCACGGTGATCCGCTCGACGGTCCCCGCAACGACGCCCTCGTCGAGATCGCCCTGCGGCAGGGGTGCGAGATCGTGGCGACGAACAACGTCCACTACGCCACCCCCGACCAGCGGCGGCTGGCGACGGCGCTGGCGGCGGTCCGGTCTCGTCGCAGCCTCGACGAGCTCGACGGGTGGATCCCGGGCGGGGGAGCGGCCCACCTCCGGTCCGGGGCCGAGCAGGCCCGGCGGTTCGCGAGGTATCCCGGGGTGGTCGACGCCGCGGCGCGCCTCGGGCTGGAGTGCGCGTTCGACCTCCGGCTGGTGGCGCCGCAGCTGCCGCCGTATCCGTGTCCCCCCGGCCCCGACGGTCGACCGCTCACCGAGATGCAGTTCCTCCGTCAACTGGTGGTCGAGGGTTCGGAACGCCGCTACGGATCACCAGGCTCCATGAAAATGGCCAAGTTCGAGGCCATGCACGGCAAGAACCCTCAACCTCAACTCGACCATGAGCTCGACCTGATCGAGTCGCTCGGGTTCGCCGGATACTTCCTGATCGTGTGGGACATCGTCGCGTTCTGCGAGCGCAACGGCATCCTCTGCCAAGGTCGCGGCTCGGCCGCGAACTCGGCGGTCTGCTACGCGCTGGGCATCACCAACGCCGATGCCATCGCCCTCGGGCTCCTGTTCGAGCGGTTCCTGTCGCCCGAGCGCGACGGGCCGCCCGACATCGACATCGACATCGAATCGAACCGGCGCGAAGAGGTCATCCAGTACGTCTACGAACGGTACGACCGCGCCCACGCCGCCCAGGTCGCCAACGTGATCACCTACCGGGCGAAGTCGTCGATCCGCGACATGGCCCGGGCGCTGGGGTACGCCCCGGGTCAGCAGGATGCCTGGTCGAAGGAGACCGACCGGTGGGGCAGCCTCCCCGAGGTCGGCACCCAGGCCGAGCACGACATGACGGTTCCCGACGTCGTGTTGGAGATGGCGAACGAGGTGCTGCACTTCCCCCGTCACCTCGGCATCCATTCGGGCGGCATGGTCATCTGTGACCGGCCCGTCATCGAGGTGTGTCCCACCGAGTGGGGTCGAATGGAGAACCGGTCGGTCCTGCAGTGGGACAAGGAGGACTGCGCTGCGGTCGGGCTCGTGAAGTTCGACCTGCTGGGCCTCGGCATGTTGGGTGCCCTCCACGAGACGCTCGACCTCATCGAACAGCACCACGGCGAGCGCATCGACCTGTCGCAGCTCCCCCAGGACGACGACGTGTACGACATGATCTGCGAGGCCGACACCATCGGGGTGTTCCAGATCGAGTCACGGGCCCAGATGGCCACGCTGCCCCGCCTGCGGCCCCGCACGTTCTACGACCTGGTGGTCGAGGTGGCGCTCATCCGCCCCGGCCCCATTCAGGGTGGGTCGGTGCACCCCTACATCCGGCGGCGCAACGGCCAGGAACCCGTCACCTACCTCCACCCGCTCCTCGAGAACTCCCTGGCCAAGACCCTCGGGGTGCCGCTGTTCCAGGAGCAGCTCATGCAGATGGCGATCGACGTCGCCGGCTTC
This sequence comes from uncultured Acidimicrobiaceae bacterium, assembly GCA_937868025.1. The sequence goes on along the minus strand of CALMLJ010000541.1, from coordinate 11,878 downwards.
ACCCCGTCGGAGGCCGACCAGCTGCGCCAGGCGATGGGCTCGAAGCGGTCGGTCGAGCGCATGGAACGCCTGCGGCAGCGGCTCTACGAGGGGATGGCCGTCAACGGCATCGAGGGCGACGTCGCCGATCAGCTCTACGAGAAGCTCGTCGCGTTCGCCAGCTACGGCTTTCCCGAGAGCCACTCGGTGAGCTTCGCCTACATCGTGTACTCGTCGTGCTGGCTCAAGTACCACTACCCGGCCGCGTTCTGTGCCGGCCTGCTGCGTTCCCAACCCATGGGCTTCTACTCGCCGCACTCGCTGGTGCAGGACGCCCGCCGTCACGGGGTGGTCGTTCGCAGTCCCGACGTCGACGCGTCGAGCTGGCAGGCCGATCTCGAGCCGTGCGACGAATCCACCGGTGGGTTCGCCGTCCGGCTCGGCCTCAACTACGTCCGCCACATCGGCGACGATCTCGCCCAGGAACTCGACGCCGGCCGGCCCTATACCTCCATCGAGGACGTCGCCCGCCGGGGGAGCAGCGCCCCCGGCGGGGTCCGGCGCAACGCGCTCGAGGCGCTGGCCACCGCGGGGGCGTTCCAGTGCTTCGGCGAACCCGCCACCCACAGCCGACGGCGCGACCTGTGGACCGCCGGGGCAGCGGCGGCGAGCAGCCCCGACCGTCTGGCCGGCATCGTCGTCGGCCTCGACGCCCCGCAGCTGCCGTTCATGACCGAGCAGGAGGAGGCGGTCGCCGACCTGTGGGCAACCGGCGTGTCCGCCGACGGCCACCCCACCCGGTTCGTCCGTCCGCACCTCGACTCGTTGGGGGTGATCACCGCCGCCGAACTGCGCACCGCCGAGGCCGAACGCAACGTCGCCGTCGCCGGGGTGGTGACCCACCGGCAGCGCCCGGCGACCGCCGGGGGCACGATGTTCATCAACCTCGAGGACGAGACGGGCCTCATCAACATCGTCTGTTCCCTCGGGTGCTGGACCCGCTACCGCGTCGTCGCTCGGCGGGCCCCGGCCCTCCTCGTCCGGGGTCGGCTCGAACGGGCCGAGGGAGTGGTCAACGTCATCGCGCACAGCATCCACACGCTGCCGGTGGCGGCGGCCAACCCATCGCGCGATTTCCGCTGATTCCTGCCGGATTCCCGCCGAATCGGGGGACCCCGTGGTTACCATTCCTGGCATCCGCCCCCGCCTCTCAGGAGACCGCCATGCCCATCCACGGTTCGATGTTCCAGGACTTCCAGGAGACGACGGGGCAGGACCCCTTCACCCTGCAGAACAAGAAGCTCCTCAAGATCCACATGCAGTACGGCCCGGTGAACTGCCGCACCGGTTCGATGGTCGCCTACCAGGGCGACGTTCGGTTCGAGAACACCGGTTCGGGTGGTCTCAACAAGATGCTCAAGAAGGCCGTGACCGGTGAGGGTGTCAACGTGATGCAGTGCACCGGCACCGGTGAGCTGTTCGTGGCCGACATGGCGTCGGAGATCCAGGTCTTCTACCTGGAGAACGACACCATCTCGTGCAACGGCGCCAGTGTGCTCGCGTTCTCCGGCTCGATCGAGTGGGACATCCAGCGCATCGGTGGCGGCATGGCCGGCGCCATGGCCGGTGGTATGTACAACGTGACCCTCCGGGGCACGGGCTACGTCGCGGTCACCACCAAGGGCGACCCCGTGGTGCTCGACGTCTCGGGCCCGCCCACGTTCGCCGATCCCAACGCGGTCGTGCTGTGGACCGCCGGCGTGCAGATGACGATCAAGACCGACACCGGCGGGCTCAAGTCGATGGTCCGTGGCGGCACCGGTGAGATGTTCCAGATGGGCTTCAGCGGCCAGGGCTACGTGATGGTGCAGCCGGCCGAGAACGTCGTGACGACCGGTGGCCAGTCTGCCGGGGGTGGTGGGGGGCTGCTCGGCGGCATCATGGGTCAGTAGTCGGCACGACCGAGGGGTGATGCCCCGCAGTCCGGCGATCTGCTGAACTGTGACGGCGTCTCAGCACACGAGACGTCAAGTTGGGTTCCCGAAAGGCCGATACTCAGGCGAGTGCGAATCACGTCCGCTTCCCCACGAACGATCGGATGCGCCTGCTTCGCCGCGGCCGCACTGATGGTGGGCGCGGCGTGGCACGGCCCCCCGGCAGGAGCGACGACCTCCTCGGCGGCCCAACCGTCGCCGAGCGGGGTCGCGACCACCACGACCGCCCCGGCCACCGGGACCGGCGACTCGATCGACGTGCTCCGCGCCGATGCCGACCAGGTGCGCGCCGCGCTTGCGGACACGGCGGCGAAGCGCAGTGCGGCCCAGGCGCAGCTGGCGACGGTCCGGGCGGAGGCGGCCGCGGCCGCAGCGGCGGCGACCGAGGCCGAGGCCGCGGAGCAGGTGGCCGCGGCGACGGCGCGCCGGCTCGACACCGAAGCGAAGGCGGCCGCCGTCCACGCGTTCGTCGGGAGCGGTCGTGATGTCCCGCTCGGCATGCTGGTCGACGACGACACCCAGGACGCTGCGTGGGAATCCACGGTGCTGCGCTATCAGGCCGAGCAGCTCAGCGATCTGCTGGCCCGCCAGGAGGCGGCGCACGACCAGCTGAAGCAGCAACGGCGGGCACGTGAGGCGTCGGCAGCAGCCGCCGCCGAGGCCGAGCAGCGTTCTGCCGCCCAGGTGGACGCGCTGATCCAGCTCGAGAACGACCAGACCGCGCTCGTCGCCGGTGTCGACGAGCGGCTGGAGTCGGCGCTGTCGGAGGCGGCCGCCCTCGCAGCGATCGACGAGCAGGCAGCGGCGACACTCGCGTCCCAGGAGCAGGATCTGGCGTCGGCCGCAGCGCTGAGCGTCAGCTCGCCGCCCGCAGCGACGCCGGTGGCGGCGCAACCGGCCGTGAGGACGACGACGACGGCGCCCGCTCCCACGATCCCTCCCGGCCCGTCCGCGCCGGCGACGACCGCTCCCACGCCGACCACGGTGCCGTCGGGCCCGACCCCGTCGCCGGCACCCGTCGACACCGTCAATGTGGGCGGCTTCATCGTGGCCCGCTCGATCGGCGACCAGTTGGGGCGGATGCTCGCCGCGGCGCAAGGCGCCGGGCTGTCGCTGGGCGGCAGCGGGTACCGCGACGTCAACGTCCAGATCGACCTCCGCCGCCAGCACTGCGGCACCACCGACTACGACATCTGGCTGAAGCCGGCGTCGCAGTGCTCACCGCCGACGGCGATCCCCGGCCGCTCGATGCACGAGAAGGGGTTGGCCATCGACATCACGTGTTCAGGCGTGCTGATCCGCGACCGTGCCAGCCCGTGCTTCGCGTGGCTCGCAGCGAACGCCGCCGGATTCGGGTTCTACAACCTGCCGTCGGAGCCGTGGCACTGGAGCACGAACGGCAACTGACGCTGGTCGGCTCTGGAGCGGATCAAGACAGGTCGAGGTCGCGGATCTTGGCAGCGGGGATGCCACCGACGATCGTGCCGGCGGCGACGTCCTTCGTGACGACGGCATTGGCGGCGACGATCACGTTGTCGCCGATCGTGACGCCCTTGAGCACGGTCACCTTGTCGCCGAGCCACACGTTGGAGCCGATCCGGATCGGTTCGGACGTGAACTCGAGGTTCTCGACGACGAGGGCGCCGTTCTCGACGTGGGTGCGGTGGTCGTGGTCGAGGATCGACACACCGGCGGCGATGACCACGTTGTCGCCGATCTCGATCGACTCGTGGGCGACGATGCGCGAGAAGCTGTTGACGAACACGTTGGTGCCGAGAACGAGCGAGCCGCTCGACGCGACGAGCACGTCGTTGCCGGTCACGAACTTGTGCCCGATCCGCATCGATCCACCGGGCCGCACCTGAAGCGAGGAACGACGGCCCAACAGGCCGCGCCCGCCGGTCGTCAGCCGACCGCGCAACACTGCGGCGTAGGCCTGGAACCGAGCCCAGCGATAGCAGTTGTAGGCGAGGAGGGCATCGATTCGTGGCATAGCGGATCCATCGTGGCAGAAATTGCCGTCGATCCGGTTCTCCCCGGCGCTAGAACTTCCCTCTGTGAATTCCCGTGAGTGACCTCGAGCCCGTCGACATCCCGACCGAGCTCGCTGCGCTCGACCGGGCCCGGGATGCGACGAAGGTGAAGCTGGCGAAGCTGTCGACGATCGACAACGAGGCGGCCGACGAGTATTCGGCGGCGTTCATGGACCACATGGTCGGCGTCACGATCGACAAGCTGCGCCAGGAGCTCGTGGTGTTCGGCCGAATCGACGACGAGTTGCCCTGGCGCGTCGGGCTGTACGGCATCGATTCCGGCGGCGAGCAGCTGGTGATCGACTGGCGGGCCCCGTTTGCCGAGGGCTTCTACCAGGCAACCCTCGACGACCCTCGTGGTCTTCGCCGGCGTGTGAGCTACGTGGGGTCGATCACCGATCTGTTGGTCGAGGACTTCGTCGACGGGGGAGTGTCGGGGGCGTCGCCGCTCATGGCGGAGCTGTCGCGGAGTCGCGGCACCGAGATGCGCGCCGCGGTCGCAACCCTGCAGTCCGAGCAGGACCGCCTCGTCCGGCTCGAACCCGCAGCGCAACTGGTGCTGCGCGGTGGGCCGGGCACCGGCAAGACGGTCGTGGCGCTGCACCGGGCCGCGTGGCTGGTCTACAACGATCGCCGCATCACGAGCGACCGGTTCCTCGTGATCGGCCCGAGCGATCGGTTCCTCCGCTTCGTGTCGGCGGTGCTCCCGACGCTCGGCGAGTCGAGGATCACCCAGACCACGTTCGACCGGCACCTGGGCTCGTCGCATCCCGCCGGTTCCGATCCGCGTTGGCTCGACGTCCTCGATCGCCTCGAAGCGAGCCTGCCGCAGCCGACGACGGTGCGTTCGTCGGGCCGTTGGATCCCCGAGGACGAGATCGCCGCGCTGTGCGAGCGTGTGCTCGCCTTGTCGGTGCCGTGGCGTGAGCGTCGCAAGATCTTCCTCGGGCGGGTGGCGTCGCAACTCGAGATCAACGCGAAGGAGGCAACCCGCGTCGGCGGAGCGGTGATGCCCGCCGTGAGCACAACGGCCGCATGGAAGCGGATCACGTCGAAGGCATCGCTCGAGGCGCTCGGTGCGCCCGATGACCTCATCGATGCCTGGCTCGGACCCCGAGGCCGCGACAAACCCTCCGACGGCGCACTCCTCGACGAGGTGAAGGCCCGGTTCGAGGGGGTGACCACGCGCTACGCCCACGTGGTCGTCGACGAGGCGCAGGACCTGACGCTGTTCCAGCTCCGGGCGGTGATGCGCCGCTCCGATGGACTCACGCTCGTCGGCGACGACGCCCAGCGGTCGGTCGCTGCGGGCCTCGGCCTGCGGAAGGTGGCCGAGATGTTGGGCACACCGCTCGAACAGATGGACATCGCCTACCGCATGTCCGCCGAGATCGCCGATTGGCTCAATGCTCACGCCGAGCGCAACGGCATCGACTCGGTACGGCTGGTCGGCATCCGACCGAACGGCATCGCCGTGGTCGACGCACCTGGCACCGACGCCGAGACGCATCGGGCCCGCCTGGCCGAACGCTGGGAGAACGTGGCGCTGATCGAGCGGTCCGACGTCTGGAGCCACAAGGGCGTCGAGTACGACGGGGTCGTCGTCGACACGGCCGGCCTCAGCGCCCACGAGGTGTATCTCGCAGCGTCGCGCGCCGCCCACGAGCTCGTCATCGTCTGACCCCGCAACCGGCGTCGGGCCCGCGATGCGGGTCCGCGACATCTCGGCCGCGAGACTCGCGGTGATGGAACTGTTGCTGCTGTCGAACTCGACGAACTACGGCGAGTCGATGTACGCCCACGCGGCCGCTGCCTTCGCCACCGTCACCGACGGCCGGACCGTCACGTTCGTGCCGTACGCGCTTGCCGACTGGGACGACTACGCCGACCGGGCCATCGAGGCGTTCGGAGCGTTCGGCATCGAGGCGCAGTCGGCGCATCGATCGTCGGCGCCGGAGCGGGCCATCCTCGAGGCCGAGGTCATCATGATGGGCGGCGGCAACACGTTCCGGCTGCTCGACGCGCTGATCGGCCTCGGTGTGGTGGAGGAACTCGGCATGAGGGTGCGCACCGGGCTGACCCGCTACATGGGCGCGTCCGCCGGCACGAACGTCGCCTGTCCCAGCATCCGCACCACCAACGACATGCCGATCTGCCGCCCGCCCACGTTCACCGCGCTCCGCCTCGTGCCGTTCCAGATCAACCTCCACTACGTCGATCCCGATCCCGACACCACGTTCATGGGCGAGAGCCGCGACGAGCGGATCTCGGAGTTCCTCGAGGAGAGCGACTGCCCGGTCCTCGCGATGTACGAGGGCACGTGGCTCCGGGTGTCCGGTACCCACGCCACGGTCACCGGCCCCGCCCGGCTGTTCGAACGGTCCGGTTGTGCCGACTTCGCGGACGGTGTGGACGTGTCGGAGCTGATGCACCTCCGCCCCTCGTTCGACACCGGGCGTCGGCCGGTGTCGTCTCGACTCCGGTAGGGTCACGGGTACCACCGCGCTTCGCGGGGACCTCTTCATCACCGGTGCACGGCCTCCACGGTCGCAGCGCGGGTCCTTCGGTCGCCTCCTCTGAGCCCAACTCGAGGAGTTCACCATGTCCCACCAACCCACTGCCGTTGTCTATTGCGAGGGCAACTTCGGCGACATCGACGGCAAGACCGCCAACGGTCTGGTCCGCCATTCCGAGACGTACCGCATCCTCTCGGTGATCGACAGTCGTCACACCGGCGAGGACAGCGGTGCCGTGTTGGGCGACGGGCCGAATGGTATCCCCGTCGTCACCGATCTTGCCGCAGCCATCGCCCTGACCGGGTCGGCGCCCGACATGCTCATCTACGGGATGGCCCCCGCCAGCGGCATGCTGTCGACCGACGAACGGCTCGTGCTGCTCGGTGCGATGGAGCAGGGGATCGGCATCGTCAACGGCCTCCACGAGTTCCTGTCCGACGATCCGGAGTTCGCCGCGGCTGCTGCCGCGTACGGCGTGATCATGCTCGACGTGCGTCGGCCTCGCGACAAGAAGGACCTCCGCATGTTCAGCGGGCGGATCGACGGGGTCACCTGCCCCCGCATCGCCGTGCTGGGCACCGATGGCGCGATCGGCAAGCGCACCACCGCCACGATCCTCGTGCGGGCGCTCAACGACCGGGGCATCCGTGCCGTGCTGGTCGGCACCGGTCAGACCGGCCTCATCCAGGGAGCGAAGTACGGCGTCGCACTCGACGCGATTCCGTGCCAGTTCTGCTCCGGTGAGATGGAGTCCGCTGTCGTCGACGCGTTCGAGGGTGAACACCCCGACGTCATCGTGATCGAGGGCCAGGGCGCGCTCAGCCACCCGGCCTACCTCAGCTCGGCATTCATCCTCCGGGGCAGCCGTCCCGACGCCGTCGTGCTGCAGCACGCGCCGGGCCGGACGATGCTCGGCGACTTCCCCGCCGTGCCGATGCCGACGCCCGAGAGCGAGATCCGCCTCATCGAGACCTTCGCCGACACGAAGGTCATCGGCCTGACGATCAACCACGAGAACATGACCGACGCCGAGGTCACCGCCGCGATCACGATGTACGAGCTCGAGCTCGGCATTCCCGCGACCGACGCCCTCGGCCGCCCACCCGAGCGACTGGTCGACATGGTGCTGGAGGCCTTCCCCCAGCTGAGTTCGAGGATGGCGTCCAGCGCGTCGTGACCGCGCCGCGGTTGGAGGTCCGGCTCGACCAGCTCGGCCACAACGCCGCGACCCTCGTCGGGCGTCTCGCCCGGCGAGGTGTCGCTGTCACCGCGGTGACGAAAGCGACCCTCGGTTCCCCCGAGATCGCCCGTGAGCTCCTGCGGGCAGGAGTGTCGACGATCGGCGACTCGCGCATCGAGAATCTCGAACGGCTCCGGCATGCCGGTATCGACGCGCCGACGCTCCTGATCCGGTCGCCGATGATCAGCCAGGTCGATCGGGTCGTCGCCAGCGCGGACGTGAGCTGCAACACCGAGGTCGACGTGATCGACCGGTTGTCGCTCGCGGCCCGAGGACAACGCCGACGCCACGGCGTGATCCTGATGGTGGAGTTGGGTGACCTCCGCGAGGGCATCCCGCCTCGTGACCTCGACGACGCCGTGCGGAGCACACTCTCGTTCCCCGGCATCGTGCTGAAGGGGATCGGGACGAACCTCGCGTGCCAGAGCGGTGTGGTGCCCGACGCCGTCAACATGGCCGAGCTCTCGCGGCTGGCCGCCGGGATCGCGGAACGGTTCGGCATCACGATGGACGTCGTGTCCGGCGGCAACTCGGCGAACCTCGACTGGGCCCTCGACAGCGGGTCCGACGTCGGCCTCGTGAACGACCTCCGGTTGGGTGAGTCGATCCTGTTGGGCCGCGAGCCGCTCCATCGGCGGGCCCTCGACGGCCTGCACACCGACGTGTTCACGCTCGTGGCCGAGGTGATCGAGTCCAAGGTGAAGCCGACGGTGCCGTGGGGTTCCCTCGGCGAGACGGCATTCGGGGCGCAGCCAGCGGCCGTGGATCGAGGTGATCGCCCTCGCGTGATCGTCGCCGTTGGCCGTCAGGACGTCGATCCCGACGGGCTGGTCGCTCCCGACGGCTTCCGGATCCTCGGCGCGAGCAGCGACCACCTGGTCCTCGACGCCGGCGATCATGCCGCGCCGGTCGGTTCGGAGTTGCGGTTCGGGCTGAACTACAGCGCGCTCGTGCGGGCGGTCACCTCGCCGTTCGTCGCCACCACGATGCTCCGGACCGCCGTCCTCACCTGACCCGCGCCTGACCCGCGCCCGACCCTCACCTGTTCTGTCCTGCGGATTCGCCCCTGCAGGGGCCACTTTGCAGGACAGAACCGGTGAGGCAAGGGCTACGGTCGGCCGGATGTCGTTCGAAGTACCGGAACACGTCCGTCCCATCCGCGACGCAGTCCTGGCGTTCATGCTCGAACGGGTCGAGCCCGCCGAGCCCGTGCTCCACCAGCGAACCGAGGAGTCCCGGGCGAAGCTGAAGGAGCTCCAGGCGGAGGCGAAGGCCGAGGGCCTCTGGGCGCTCGGCCATCCGAAGGAGCTGGGCGGCGGTGGACTTCCCTTCATGGACTACGTGTACGTGAACGAGATCCAGGGCCGCAGCGAGTTCGGGCAGTTGGCGCTCGGCACGTACACGCTCCAGGACACGTTGATGCTGAACACGTACTCCGACGGATCGATCCGCGACCGCTACCTGCAGCCGTTGGCGAACGCCGACATCTCGCCGAGCTTCGCGATGACCGAGCCCGATGTCGCCAGCTCCGATCCCACCCAGCTGCAGACGACGGCGATGCTCGACGGTGACGAGTGGGTGATCAACGGCCGGAAGTGGTTCACGACGGGCGCCGCCCAGGCGGCCTACACGACGATCATGTGCCGCACCGAGGACGAGTCGGTCAGTCCGTACCTGGCCTTCTCGATGATCGTCGTGCCGACCGACGCGCCCGGCTACCGAATCGTGCGCGACACCCCGGTGCTGGGCATCGACCACGGTCACTACGAGTTGGAGTTCACCGACCTGCGGGTGCCGGCCGAGAACCTCCTCGGTCCGCGTGGTCACGGGTTCGTGATCGCCCAGGAACGGTTGGGCCCCGGCCGGATCTTCCACTGCATGCGATGGCTCGGCCAGGCCCAACGCGCCTACGAACTGCTCTGCAACCGACTCAACCAGCGCACCGCGTTCGGCGAGCCGCTCGCCAAGAAGCAGCTCATGCAGTCGCACGTGTTCGAGAGCTACGCCGAGATCCAGGCGGCGCGACTGCTGACGCTCCACGCCGCGCACAAGATCGACCAAGGGGAACAAGCCCGTGTCGAGATCGGGGCGATCAAGGTCGTCGGCGCGCGCATGCTGCACAACGTGATCGACCGGGCCATTCAGGCCTACGGCGCCGCCGGCCTGACCGACGACACCCCGCTGTCGTTCATGTACCGCACCGCCCGATTCGCCCGCATCTACGACGGGCCCGACGAGGTGCACGTGCACACGGTCGCCCGGCGCATCCTCAAGGACTACCGCGACGGCGGCGGGATCGACTGGGGGAGTTGACGGGGTCGCGGCTGTGCCAGGCTGAGCGCCCATGAGCCGCTTCCTGAACGACACCGCCGTCACCCGCACTGCGGAAGGCCGCTACGAGGGGACGATGGACACTGGCTGGTGGATCGTCAACGGTCCCAACGGCGGCTACGTCGCGGCGCTGATCGCTCGGGCGATCGACGCCGAGGTCGCTCACGGCGCGTCCGCCGAGACGCCGAAGACGCTCCACTCATTGACCCTGCACTACCTCCGCGCCCCGGCGGAGGGTGCGGTCACGATCGACGTCACGGTCGAGCGGCGGGGCCGGTCCGTGGTCACGGCCACCGCTCGCATGTCCCAGGCCGATCAGCTGCTCGTGGTCGCGGTCGCTGCGGTCGCCGGGCAGCGTGCGAATCACGAGTTCAACGAGCTGATCGCCCCGCAGGCCCCCGAGCCCGAGTCGCTCCCGGCGCCCGTGATCCCGGCCGATGCTCCGACGATCCCGATGAACGCCCGCTACGAGATGCGGCCGTGCCTGGGGTCGGCGACGTCGGAGTGGGGTTCGCAGACGGGCCCCATGCCGGCGGTGAGCGGCGGCTGGATCCGGTTCGCCGATCCGACGCCCATCGACGAGATCGCGCTGTGCGCCCTCACCGACGCCTGGTTCCCGCCGGTCTTCCACCGCATGCCCACACAACCGATGGCGGTGCCGACGGTCGACCTGACGGTGCACATCCGACAGCTGCCTGCCGACCCGATGGACTGGGTCCTCGCCCGGTTCGCCAGCCCGCTCGCGGTCGCCGGCTACCTCATCGAGGACGGCGAGCTGTGGGACCGCCACGGCAACCTGCTGGCGGTCAGCCGCCAGCTGGCGATCCTGGTCTGACCGTCGGGCGGCTCAGCCGGCCGCAGCGGTTTCGGCAGGCAGCACGGCGCGGTTGGCAGCGAGGAAGTGCTCGACGGCTCGGTCGGCGAACTCGTGGGTGAGCGGCACGGTCTCGGCGAGTGCGGCCATGAGCAGCGGACCGGCGAACAGCGTGATGGTCTCGCTGACGTCGTCGACGACCTCGGGGCGCAGGTAGCCCTCGGCGACGCCGCGCTGCAGGACCGACACCATCACCTCGAACTGCTGCTCCTTCAGATCCTGGTCGAGCTCGGCCATGGTGCCCATCTCGGCCTTGAGCAGCATGATCGCCGGCATCAGGCGCTTCCAACTGGGGTCGCTGAGCATGTCGACGAGGGAGCAGGCGAGCGTGCGGAGCGCTTGTTCGAACGGCTCGTCGTCGGCGGGCAGGTCGAGCAGGGGAGCGCAGTGGTGGAAGACGTCGTTGACCAGATCGTCCCGGGTGGCCCAGTGGCGGTACACCGTCGACTTGGCGACGCCGGACCTGGCCACGACCGCATCGACGGTCATGGCGTTGGGGCCGCCCTCCACCAGGAGGTCGGTCGCCGCCTGCATCACTGCGGCGTGGGTCCTTGCGACGCGGGCGTCCATCACGGGTGTCGATGCTACCCGGCACGTCATCTCGCCGACTGTTTGTGACGGGCGTCTCATCGAAACGGGTTGTTCGTCCGAGGTCATAACAGTACGCTACCGTCTCGTACTACAAATTCCAAACCCCCTCCCCGGATCGAAACGGACCCCTCCCATGCAACCTGATGTGGACCACATCCCGAACGCGAAGCAGCGTCGGCTCATCCTGATCGCCATGTGTACGGCGCTCGTGGCCGTCGTCGCCTCGGTGTCGGGCCTCAACGTCGCCCAGCAACAGCTGGCGACCGAGCTCGGCGCCTCCCAGAGCCAACTCCTCTGGGTCATCAACGGCTACACGATCG
>CALMLJ010000540.1 GCA_937868025.1 uncultured Acidimicrobiaceae bacterium | reverse complement strand
TCACCTACGCGAAGGGCTACGACGCCCGGACCGGGACCACGACCGATGCACTGGTGGCCGAAGCGGTCGGGGCGGCCCACGATGCCGACGTCGTGGTGGTGTTCGCCGGACTCCCGGGCTCCTACGAGTCGGAGGGCTTCGACCGGCCGTCGCTCGACCTGCCCGCCGACCACGTTCGCGTCATCGAGGCGGTCGCGGCGACGTCGACCCCGGTCGTCGTCGTGCTGAACAACGGTGGCGTTGTGCACCTCCCGTGGGCGTCACGCGTCGACGCTGTGCTCGAGTGCTGGCTCGGTGGCCAGGCCGGGGGATCGGCTGCGGTCGACGTGCTCTTCGGCGATGCCGAGCCGGGTGGTCGACTCGCCGAGAGCATTCCCGAGCACGTGGCCCAGCTCGCGTCGGACCGCCACTTCCCGGGTGTGCCTCGCCAGGTGCAGCACCGCGAGGGTCTGTACGTCGGGTACCGGTTCCACGACAGCGCGGGAGTACCGGCTCTGTTCCCGTTCGGCCACGGCCTGTCCTACACGACGTTCGAATGGTCCGACGCCCGGGTGACCGGCACCGGAACCGACCTGTCCGTGCAGGTGCGGGTCACCAACGTCGGTGACCGGGCCGGTTCGGACGTCGTGCAGGTCTACGTGCGCGACGTGGAGTCGTCGGTCTACCGCCCGGCCAAGGAGCTCAAGGGATTCGCCAAGGTGCACCTCGCTCCGGGCGCGCACGACGACGTGACCATTACGCTGGACCGGCGATCGTTCGCCGTCTGGGACGTCGTCGCCCATGACTGGTTGGTCGAGGCCGGCGACTTCGAGGTGCTCGTCGCGCGCTCGTCCGCCGATGTCGTCGCCGCGCTGGCGGTGCACGTCGAGTCGGACGACTCACTTGCCCCGTCGGTCGGGCCCCGGCACTTCGTGGCGACCGACGACGAGTTCGTCGCCATGCTCGGTCGGCCGATCCCCGAACCGGTGCCGGCGCGGCCGTTCACCCGGAACTCGACACTCGGAGAACTCGAGGCCAACCCGATCGGGCGGTTCGTCGGCGCGCAGGTCGTCAAGATCGGCCTGAAGGAAGCGCTGAAGGAGTTCCCCGATCCGGACGACGCCACGCTCAAGATGATCCGCACCGCGATCCGCGAGGGGCCCCTCCGGGTGATGGTCCAGCTGGGAGGCGGGCGGGTCAACTTCGCCGCGCTCGACTCGGCGATCGAGGCGTTCAACGGCCACTGGTCGAAGCTCGCCTCCCGCGTCGGCCGCTCCCGGTCACGACCCTCGTCGTGACGATCCGCCTCCACAGTTCAACTGTGGAGGATCGGTCATCGGTCGCCCCTACGATCGCGACGCGATGACTTCCACCGATGAGCCTTCCACTGACGAGCCTGCCGCCGGGCTGACGCCGACCGACTACCTCAAGCGGATCCTCACGGCGCAGATCGGCGACCGGGCCGTGGAGTCGTCGCTCGACGCAGCGCCACGGCTCAGTGAGCGCCTCGGCAACCGGGTGCTGCTCAAACGCGAGGACCAACAGCCCGTCTTCAGCTTCAAGCTGCGCGGGGCCTACAACAAGATGGCGAACCTCGACGCCGCCGCGCTGGCCCGTGGGGTCATCTGCGCGTCGGCCGGTAACCACGCCCAGGGCGTGGCGCTGAGTGCGCGGGAGTTGGGCACGAGGGCCGTCGTCGTCATGCCGGTTACGACGCCGGAACTCAAGGTCGACGCCGTGCGAGCGCTCGGTGCCGAGGTGGTGCTGGCGGGGGAGAGCTACTCCGACGCCCACGAGGTCGCGCTCGTGCAGCAGCGCGAGCGCGGGCTCACGTTCGTCCACCCGTTCGACGATCCCGACGTGATCGCGGGGCAGGGCACCGTCGCCATGGAGCTGTTGCGCCAGCACCAGGGCCGCCTCGACGCCGTCTTCGTCGCGGTGGGAGGCGGAGGTCTGATCTCGGGGATCGCCAACTACGTCAAGGCGGTCCGGCCCGAGATCAAGGTCATCGGTGTGCAGACGTCCGACTCCGACGCGATGATCCGTTCCGTCGACGCCGGCCACCGCGTCGAGCTCGAGAACGTCGGCCTGTTCTCCGACGGTACGGCGGTCCGCATGGTGGGCGAGGAGACGTTCCGCATCGTCACCGACCTCGTCGACGACCTGATCCGCGTCGACACCGACGCCGTGTGCGCCGCGATCAAGGACGTGTTCCTCGACACGCGCAGCATCGTCGAGCCGGCCGGAGCGCTCGGGCTCGCCGGCCTCAAGGCGTACGTCGCCGAGCACGGCACCGTCGGCGAGACGTACGCGACGATCCTGTGCGGCGCCAACATGAATTTCGACCGCCTCCGTTTCGTCGCCGATCGAGCCGAGGTCGGCGAGGAGCGAGAGGTGCTCCTCGCCGTGACGATCCCCGAGGTTCCCGGGAGCTTCCGCCGGTTCGCCGAGCTGGTCGGTTCGCTCCCCGGCGGGCCCCGCAACGTGACCGAGTTCAACTACCGCTTGAGCGGCCGGTCCGACGCCCACGTGTTCGTGGGGCTCACCACGTCGGTTCGCGGTGAGTCGACGACGATCGCCGATCGGTTCCGCAGCGCGGGCTTCGCAACGATCGACCTGACCCACGACGACCTGGCCAAGGAACACCTCCGGCACATGGTCGGCGGTCGTGATCCGCTGGCCAACGACGAGCGACTGTTCCGCTTCGAGTTCCCCGAGCGTCCCGGAGCGCTACTCCGTTTCCTCGACCTCATGGCACCGAGCTGGAACATCAGCCTCTTCCACTACCGGAACCAGGGCGCCGACTACGGGCGGGTGCTGGTCGGCCTGCAAGTTCCGAGCGGTGACGCCGCGGCGGTCGATACGTTCCTGGCGTCACTCGGGTTCCCGTTCATCGAGGAGAGCAGCAACCCGGCCTACCGTCTCTTCCTCCAGACGAGCGGCGACGCCTAGCGCCGTTCAGCAGCTCGCGGCGCGTTCGGCGTCGAGCGGCAGGAAGCCGATCGCCGTGGTCGTCGGCGACTCGGGAGCGGTGGTCGTCGTGGTGGTCGTCGTCGACGATGCGCCCGAGCCGGACGTCGCCGTGGTGCTCGTCGTCGGCACGGTCGTCGACGTGGTCGAGGTCGTCGTGGTGGTGCCCTTGCCGGTGCGCCGCTCGTTGATGATGGGCTCCGGCACCTGGTCGAGCGGTCGTGCCGTCTCGAGCAACGCGAGGGGAGCGGTGCCCGGGAGGAGTTCGAGGCGGCGACCCGGGAGATCGGCGTCGAACTCGTAGGTCGCTTCGCCGTCGAGCCACGAGGCGAGCACTCGGGCCGCCTCGATGCCGCGCAGCCCATACCGGATCACGGCGCCGGGTCGCTTGCCACTCGACTTCACCGACGAGTCCTCGGTGCCGGCGTCGAAACCGATCGCGTCGAGCTGCTCGCCGAGCGCGGCCGACGTGGTCACCGACGCCGGAAGGCCGACGATCACGTCGCTCGGCTGCACCTGCCCCGGTTCGCGGATCCCGCGGTAGATGTCGAGAAGTCCCTCCGCCTGATCCCAGACGACCAACTGGTAGGAGATCTTCGGATTCCCGCCCGAGGCGGTCGGGATCTGCTCCGACGTCAGTTCCTGCACCGAGAAGTCGCGGAAGGTCACGATCAGGTCCTGGATCTCGCCGACACTCAGATCGTCGTCCTTCTCGACCGATCCGAGCGCCGCGTTGATGAGGCCGTACGCCGTCGTGGGGTTCTTGATGCCCTCGTCGATGGCGCGTTGCGCCGCCTGTCGGATGAAGTCCTGTTGACGGGTGATGCGGCCGAGATCGCTCGAGCCGTCGGTGATCCACTTGGCCTTCGGGTCGTAGGTGTCGCCGGTCTGGTAGCGCAGGTGGCGGGACCGCGCGTACGCGAGCGCTTGCACCGGATCGATCACGATGCACCCGGTCTCGGGGAGGAACAGGCTGGTCTTCCGGTCAGAGATCGGGTGCTCGTTGTAGACGGGGATGCCCCCGAGCACGTCGATGATGTCGCGGAACCCCTTGAAGTCGACCTTCACGTAGTTGTCGATCGAGATGCCGAAGTTGTGCTTGATCGTGGCAATGAGCGTGTTGGGGCCGTCGTTGCCCCCGAAGGCCGAGTTGATCTTGCTCTTGGACCACGACGGAGCGATCGGTACCCAGGTGTCGCGAGGGATCGACAGCAACGATGCCGACTCGGTGGACGGGTCGACGCGCAGGATCATGATGACGTCGGCGAGGTTCTCGCCTTCGCGGCCGACCTGGACCGGGTCATCCTCGTCGAGGCCCTCGCCGCTGTCGGTGCCGACGAGCAGGATGTTCCGCGGCCCGGTCGCATCGGGACGTTGGCGGGCTTCGGAGCCGATGTCGATCGTCGGGAGTTCGGATGCCTTCGCCCGGACGAGATTGAACGTGCCCGCGACGCCGAGGCAGGCGACGACGAGAAGCGAGTTCACGAGGAGGAGCAGCCGCTGGGGCCAGGTGCGTCGACCCCGCCGGTTGCGACGGCGAGCCATGGGTCGAGGATGGTAGCCAGGAACGCCGTGGTTCGGACTTCACCGGCGTCGATGCGGCCGGTGACGGTGGAGCCAGTGGTCGGGGCCGGTAGCTTGCAGTGCATGACCACCTCGAAGGGCGTTCCGACCTTCATCGGAGGCGGTGCGCCGTTGCAGGTCGTCTGCACCACCGCGTCGGATCACCAGGCGATCGCCGTGAGCGGCGAACTCGACCGCGAGACGACACCGCGGCTGGCAACGGTCCTTCACCGGGCCATCGCCGAGGCGCCCGAGCGCATCGAGCTCGACCTCTCCGGCGTGACGTTCATGGACTCGCAGGGGCTCCGCATCCTGCTCGAAGCCAAGCGTCGTGCCGGCGACGACGTCGAGATCGTCGTCACCGAGACGTCCGCCCAGGTCGAGCGCCTGCTGCACACGACCGGCGTCGCCGACGTGCTCGGTCTCGCGCCTCGCTGACCCGACATCGATATCGACATCGACTTCGGCGCCGACGCGGGACGGCGGGCCCGAAGGCCCGCCGTCCGTCTTCCCATCGGTCGATGACCCGAGAACGCGCTGGTTCTCGACAGCGTGAGTACTAGAACGCGATGGCCCCGCTCGGCAGGGGCACCGCGACGATCGGCGGCAACGGCACGACCAGGTCGCCCAGTCCGGGGATGCCGAGGCCCGCTCCGTTCACCGTGAACGACGGATCGGTCAACGTGATCGTCCGTGCCGCAATGTTCAACGTGGCGGCCTTCACGACGACCGTCGACGGCAGAAGCAGGTCGACCTGGGTCGTCAGGTTGATGAGCCCGCAGTTCAATCCGACCGTGGACAACGGCAACCGGAGCTGCGGGATGTTCACCACGACGTTCGGCACGGTGATGATCGGGTTGTTCGGGTCCACCCGCACCCCGGGGATCGTGACGGTGGCGCCGATGATCTGCACGCCCGGCGGCTGGTATCCGATGTTGCAGATCCCGACCGGGATCGTCGTCGCCGGCGGGCGGATCGTGATCGGTGGAAGCGGGATCGTGAGTGGTCCGAAGTCGATGCCGATGCCACCGCCGCCGGCCGGCGGCGTCTGCGGAGCGCATGCCCCGCCGATCAGGGCGAACGACGCCACGAGCCCGACCAACGGGCCTCGCAACCTCCGCGCGGTCGGTGTCGATGCGCGGCTGGTCAAACGTTCGTTGTTCATGTTCTCTGCCTCCGTTGGATCGCTCTGCTTCGGTGTCCCGGGAGTCGAGGTACCCCGGTTGGCCCGTCGCTATGCGACCGAAGTCACAAAAGTTGCCGCCCTCCCCCGAGGGGCGCGCCCGAGCCCCCGGATCGGGGCATGATGAGCGGCATGGACGCTGCGGTGCAGAACTACATCGACGCCATCGATCCCGAACGCCGTCCGCTGTTCGACCGGTTTCACGAGCTCCTCCTGCGCGAGTTCCCCGACATCGACGTCGTGATCTCGTACCAGATGCCGACGTACGTTCTCGGCGACCACCGCGTCTACGTCGCAGCGTGGAAGCACGGCCTGTCCGTCTACGGGTGGGACCAGGGTCAGGACGGTGGGTTCACCGTGCGACATCCCGAGCTGCTCACCCACAAGGGCACCATCAAGCTCCCTCCGGCGGCCGCCGCCGACATCGACGATGACGAGTTCGCCGACCTGTTCCGACACGCGCTCGGTGTGGCCGCCTGACCGCTGACGCCTCGCGTAGCGTTCGGACGTGGCCACGAAGGAAGAGACGACGATCGAGGTCGACGGGCGTGAGGTCCGCATCTCGAGTCCCAGCAAGGTCTTCTTCAAGGAACGTGGCGAGACCAAACTCGACCTCGTCAACTACTACCTCGCCGTCGCCGAGCCGATCATGCGCACGATTCGGGGTCGCGCCACCATGCTCCAGCGGTTCCCCGATGGGGCCAGCGGGAAGTCCTTCTACCAGAAGCGCGTGCCCGACAACGCCCCCGAGTGGTTGCAGCAGACGTTCGCCAGCACGCCCAACGGCACCCACTCGAACGTGTTGGTGGTCGCCGACATGGCGCACCTCATCTGGGCCGTGAACCTCGGCTGTCTGGGCTTCCACCCGTGGCCGTACCTCGCCGCGACGCCCGAGACCACCGATGAGCTGCGCATCGATCTCGACCCGACCCCGGGGCAGACGTTCGACGACATCCGGGCCGCAGGGTTCGAGGTCAAAGCATTCCTCGACGAGATCGGCATCGTCGCCTACCCGAAGACGAGCGGCAATCGCGGCCTGCACATCTACGTGCGGCTCGAGCCGCGGTGGGACAGCTACGACGTGCGCGCCGCCGCGGTCGCGATGGCCCGGGAGCTCGAACGTCGTCGCCCCGACCAGCTCACGGCGGCGTGGTGGAAGGAGGAGCGGGGCAACCGGGTCTTCATCGACTTCAACCAGAACGCGCCGCACAAGACGGTGTTCGGCGCATGGTCGGTGCGCTCCCGCGTCGGCGGCCAGGTGTCGGCACCGCTGACCTGGGACGAACTCGAGACCGTCGAGCTCGACGACCTGACGTTGGCCAACGTGCCGGGCCGCGTCGCCGCCAACGGCGATCCGTGGGAACCCATGAACGCGAGTCCGCAGTCGATCGAGACCCTGCTCGAGATGTCGGCGCGCGACATGGCCGCCGGCCTCATGGACGCGCCGTGGCCGCCGGTGTACCCGAAGCAACCCAACGAGCCACCGCGGGTCGCCCCGAGCCGAGCGAAAGCCGACCCCGACGACTGAATCCCGCAGCTACGTCGAAGCGAGTTCGGCGTCGGCTCGTTGGGTGACGGTCGCCAGCACACGAGCGTCGACCAACGCTCCGTGAGCGCCACGTCACCAGTGCGTGGGACGCTGCAACGATGCTGACAGCGCGGTCGACGCATCACCACGCGCAGCGTTGACCTGGGACTGCGTCAGGAACAAGGCGTCGGTCAGGTCGGCCCCGTCCAGACGGGCGCCCCGCAGGTCGGCGCCGGTGACGTCGGCCCAGCGCAGGTCGGCCTGCCGAAGGTCGGCGCCGACGAGGACGGCTCCCCGCAGTGAGGCGGCCCGAAGGTCGGCGCGGCGGAGTCGGGCGGCGAAGAGGTCGGCGCCGCGATGATCCGCAGGCTCGGCCCGGATGGATCGACGCACGTGGTCGCTCGCTTCGGTCAGGAGCTCGTTGGCCTCGGAGCGTTGCGACACGAGATCGAGCTCGTTGACCTTCGTCGGCGGGCCGTCGGCAGCCTGGTCGAGCTCGGCGTACCGACCGCGCAGCCGGTCCCGGAGCGCCGCGGGAACCTCGAGCCGTTCCGCCTCGCCGAGGTACCAGAGCAGTTCGTGCACCTGACGCATGATCGGGAGGAGCGCGAACATCTCGTCCTGCGAGCCCGGGTCCCGCCGCCAATCGACGCCACCGAACGTCTCCTGGGAGATCCGCTGGCCGGCGCCGAAGCAGTCGTAGGTCGTGCACCCCGAGAACCCGTCGGTGCGGAGGGTCTTGTGGATTCGGCATCGGAACGAATCGTCCAGGTTCGGGCACGGCTCCCCGGCCGGCTTGTCGATCGCGAACTCCGCCGACACGTCGAACCGCAGGGCCACACAGCACAGACCGAAGCAGTCGGCGCAGTTCGCCTCGAGTCGTGAGCGGTCGACAGGGTCCATGCGGCAGGCGACGTTACCGGCACGCCCGTCGGATCGGCTGCCGTAGGGTCGCGCCATGCAACGCGTCGTCTGCCAGCAGTGGGGCCCGCCGGAGGATCTGGAGATCGTCGAGCTCGACGATCCGCACCCGGCGGCCGGTCGGGTGATCGTCGAGGTAGCGGCGGCCGGGGTGAACTTCGTCGACGCCCTGTTCGTCGCCGGCTCGTACCAGATCAAGGTGCCACCGCCCTTCACGCCGGGCAGCGAATGCGCCGGCACGGTGGTTGCCGTCGGTGACGGCGTCTCGACCGTGTCGGTCGGTGATCGTGTCCTGTCGTCGCTCGGTCTCGGCGCGTGGGCGACGCACGTCGACGTGCCGGCCGGCGCCGTGACGCTCGTGCCCGACACCCTCGACCTCGCGACCGCAGCTGCGCTCGTCCAGAGCTACTGCACGGCCTGGTTCGCGCTCACTCGCCGCACGCACGTCAGTGCCGGCGAGTCGGTGCTCGTGCTCGGCGCCGCCGGCGGCGTCGGGCTCGCCGGCATCGATGTGGCCCGCGCGCTGGGGGCCACCGTGATCGCTGCCGCCTCGTCCCCCGAGAAGCTCGCCGACGCCGTGGCCAAGGGGGCGAGCAGCACCATCGCGTACGAGACCGAGGACCTCAAGGCCCGAGCCCGCGAACTGTCGGGCGGCGGGGTGGACGTCGTGATCGATCCCGTCGGAGGACGCCACACCGAGGCGGCGTTGCGCTCGCTGCGCCTCGGGGGCCGCCTGCTCGTCATCGGCTTCGCCGCCGGCGACATTCCGTCGCTCCCGACCAACCAGATCCTGCTCAACAACCGGTCGGTGGTCGGCATCGACTGGGGTGCCTGGGCGATGGGTCACCCGGCCGAGCAGGCGGAGCTGCTCGACGAGGTGCTCGGCGCCGTCGCCGACGGACGGCTGCACCCGTCCCCTCCCGCGCAGCGTTCCCTTGACGAGGCCGGCACCGTCCTCCGAGAGCTGCTCGATCGCCGGCTGCGCGGCAAGGTGGTGCTCACCCCCACGCGGTGACGTCGGTCAGGTCAGCCCGTAGCGGTCGTCGTGTCGGGTCACCCGACCCTCGTCGACCAGCTTCACGAGGTGCGCTCCCACCGAGCGCGCTGCGGGCTCATGGAGCTCGGCGCGAACGTCGGCGTACATCACCGCGACGAGCTCGGCCACTGTGCGCCGACCGTCCGACAGCAGGTCGACGACCTGTTGCTCGCGTTCGAGCCGGTGGTCGAGGAGCGCCTGCACGTAGGGGGCCGGGTCGGTGATCGGCGGGCCGTGGGTTGGGAAGAACGGCGCCTCGTCGCGGGCGAGGAGCAACCGGAGGCCGTCCAGGTAGTCGGCGACGCGACCATCCGGCGGCGAGATCACCGACGTCGACCACCCCATCACGTGATCGCCCGGGAACAGGATGCCCCGACGCCGTTCGGCGTAGCAGATGTGGTTGGAGATGTGCCCCGGGGTGTGCACGCACTCGAACTCGAAGCCGGGACCTTCGATGACGTCGCCGTGTCGGACCTCGACATCGGGCACGAACGCAACGTCGCCGTGCTCCTCCGACTCGCTGCGGGCGTCGGGCGGATGCGGGCCGAACCCGTAGGTGGTCGCGCCCGTCAGTTCCTTCACTGCGGCCGCCGCCGGCGAGTGGTCGGCGTGGGTGTGGGTGACGAGGAGGTGGGTGACCGTCTCACCGGCGACCGCCGCGAGGAGGGCGTCGACGTGCGCGTCGAGCAGGGGGCCGGGGTCGACGATCGCGACGTCGCCCTCGCCCACGAGGTACGTGCCCGTTCCCCACGCCGTGTACTTCGACGGGTTCTCCGCCACCACTCGCCGGAGGCCGGGGGCGACGTGCACGACCGCGCCGTACGCGGGGTCGAACTCGGAGAGGAACGGAATCGCCGTCACGTCGCGACGACGTGGTCGAGTGCGATCGCCACGATCGGGAGATCGCTCGCGGGCGTAGCGACCAGGAGGCCGGTCGCGACCGGTTCGGCCGCGAGCGTCGCGCCGTCGAGTGCCGTGACCGAGGTGGTGGGGGTGGAGCGCACGGGCAGCGTGATCGAGCCCGGCATCGTCCCCGAGGGCGACCAGCACAGCGCCCACACCCGATCGCCGTGCGCCGTGAACCGCACCTCCACCCCCTCCGGCGTCGTGGCGCGGGGCCGTACCCACGGACGGGTGCCCTGCAACGCCGCCGCGGTCGTCGTCGAGAACTCGGCCATCCAATCGAGCCGGCGGAGCTGGGCGTCGGGAATCGTCGCGTCCTCACCGCGGGGACCCACATTCAGCAGCAGGTTGCCGCCGGTCGCGGCGATGTCGACCAGCGACCGCAGCAGGTCGTCGTGTCCGAGGTGGTCGGCCTCGGTCGACGTCCGGTTGTACCCGAAGCCGTGGTCCATGCCACGGACGCACTCCCAGGGCGTCGTCTGGATCTCCTCGAACGTCGTGAACTCGGGCGTCCGGTACTGGAAGAACGGTGGTGTCGGGGGCACGAGCCCGCCCGACTTCTGCGCCGACCGACGCATCACCCCGTCGACCAGTGGTCGCAGTCGCGGATGTCCGGCGGCGCGGATCGCCCCGGTCGTCGGCATCCAGCGATCGTTCACGACGCCATCGGGAACGCGGTCGAAGTAGTACGAGAACAGGTCCTCGAGCGGTGCTCGGGGCGCCGGCCAGGCGATGTCGTTCCAGAGGAGCGACGGCTGGTAGCGATCGATCAGCTCACGCACCTGCCGGTCGGCGTAGGCGGGGTAGTCGCCGCCGGGGATCGCCTCGAGACCGGCCGCGACCGAGCCGATCGGCGTGGCGTCGAACGTCCAGTCGTAGCCTCCGGAGTAGTACACGCCGAACCGCATACCGGCGGCTCGAACCGCCGTCGCCAGCTCCCCGACGAGGTCGCGTTCGCTGAACCAGCCGGGGCGGTGTGGATTCGGCACGTCGGAGGGCCAGAGGCACCAGCCGTCGTGGTGCTTGGTCACGAGCACGACGTAGCGGGCGCCCGTCGCGGCGAAGCGCCGTGCCCAGTCGTCGGGGTCCCACGAGCCGAGCCCCGCGACGAAGTCGTTCGCGAACTCGGCGTAGGGCCGGTCGCCGTAGGTGTCGCGATGGAACGCCGACACCGGACTGTCGGGGAACCGCAGGGAGTTCTCGTACCACTCCGAGTACGGGATGCGCGACAGGGGTGCTGGCTCCCGGGCGGTGAGGAGGTCGCCGATCTCGACGTCGGTCGGGGCGAACCCCGGGACCGACGCTGGCACCCAGTGGATGAAGATGCCGAGTTTGGCGTCGGCCCACCACGCCGGCACCCTCCGCTTGCGTCGGCTGAGCTCGGCGTCCATGACGGGTGTGCTCCGACCGGCTCAGATGGTGCGGCCGGCGTCGGCCCAGTACTCGTCCTTCAGCAGTCGCTTGTAGAGCTTGCCGGTGGGGTGGCGCGGGAGCTCCTCGCGGAAGTCGACCGAACGGGGGCACTTCACGTCGGCCAGCCGCTCCTTGCAGTACGCGATCAGCTCACGCTCGAGCTCGGGGCCGGCGTCGGCCATGTCGACCGGCTGCACCACCGCCTTCACCTCCTCACCGAAGTCGTCGTTCGGCACACCGAGCACGGCCACGTCGGCGACCTTGGGGTGGAGCGCGAGCAGGTTCTCGGCCTCCTGGGGGTACACGTTCACCCCGCCCGTGATGATCATGTACGCCTTGCGATCGGTGAGGTAGAGGAACCCGTCCTCGTCGACGCGTCCGACATCGCCCAGCGTCGACCAACCCCGGCCCTTGGGATCGCGGGAGCCCGCCGTCTTCTCGGGATCGTTGTGGTACTGGAACGGCTCGGCGTCGCCCGAACCCTCGAAGTAGATCGTGCCCGGCTCGCCGACCGGCACCTCGTCGCCGTCCTCGCCGACGATGTGCAGCACGCCGATGACGGCCTTGCCGACGGTGCCGGGATGGGCCAGCCAGTCCTCGCTGTTCGTGTACACGAACCCGTTGCCCTCGGTACCGGCGTAGTACTCGTGCACGACCGGACCCCACCACTCGATCATCGAGCGTTTCGCCGCGACCGGACATGGGGCCGCGGCGTGCACAACGGTGCGCAACGACGACAGGTCGTATTTGGCGCGAACGTCGTCGGGCAGCTTGAGCATCTTGATGAACATGGTCGGCACCACCTGGCTGAAGGTGATGCGGTACTGCTCGACGAGGGCCAGGTACTGCTCGGCGTCGAAGTGCTCCATGACGACGACGGTGCCGCCGGACCGCTGCACGGCGCGGCAGAAGCGCAGCGGGGCCGCGTGATAGAGCGGGGCCGGCGACAGGTACATGGTGTCCTCGGCCGCGCCGAACAGGAGCTGGCACAGCATCGTCACGCCGTCGGAACCCTGGCCGAGGGCAGCGTCGAGCATCGGCACCTTCACGCCCTTCGGCTGGCCGGTTGTGCCCGAGCTGTAGAGCATGTCCTGGCCCTCGACCCGCTCCTCGTCGAGGGGGGTCGGTTCGTGTGCGGCGATCGTGGCCTCGTAGGAGTCGTAGCCGTCGACCGTCGCGTCGAGCATCAGGCGCAGTTCGACGCCCGGCATGAGGTCGACGAGTAGTGCCGCCTGGTCGGATTTGTAGGCACTCGTGACGAAGGCCTTCGCACCGCAGTCGGCGACGATGTACGCCATCTCGTCGGTCGTGAGCCGCGAGCTCATCGCCGTGTAGTAGAGCCCCGCGTAGTGGGCGCCCCACATGATCGACAGGAACCTCGGGTGGTTCTCGAGGCAGAACGCGACGTGGTCGCCCTGCTGCAGCCCCGCGGCGCGGAAGACGCGGGAGAGGCGGTTGGCCTCGGCGTCGAGCTCGGCGTAGGTGACGGTCTCTCCGGTACCCGCCATGACGACGGCCGGCTTGTCTGGTGTGGTGTGTGCGAAATCCCCCGGGAACATGCGCCGCAATCTACGACTCGCGATCGGCGCTCGCGCTGCAGACGCGCGACTGGCGGCGCTGGCGCCCTGGCCGGGAGGGCGCGATCTCAGTGTCAGTGGTCCGCGCTGTCCTAGCGTGATGACCAATCTCCCCGTTCTGGACCACACCCGCGTCGATCTCCTGGCCAAGGAGACCGTGATCCTCGAGCAATTGCGTTCCCTCTGGATCACGGGCTGGCAGCCCGTCGAAGTCGTACGCCAAGTCGAGCGTTGGTCCAGGCCATCGTCGCTCCCTGCTCGGCAGTTCGAAGTCGAGCTCGTCCGCGTCGCGATCGCGCACGACTACGGATCGACCGATCGGAGGGCGCTCGACGACCGGTGGATCGAGCAAATCGCAGCGCTGGGTCTTCGGCGGGCGACGGGCCGACCTGGCTGGCTCGAAGAGCTGGTCCGGGAGCAGCCCACCTCCGAGCTGTGGCTCGATCGGATCATGTCCGGGCTGGCATTCCACTTCAAGCTCATGGCTGGCCTACCGATCGAACCGCTGATGCGGCACCCGTCCATCCCAGGCTGGTCCGGCCCGGCAAATGGAATGGTGGTCTCGGACCCCCTCCTCGAAAGGGTTCGCCATCTGCTGGCGAAGGCCGAGTCCACAACGTTCGAGCCCGAGGCCGAGGCGTTCACGTTGAAGGCGCACGAGCTGATCGCTCGCTACTCGATCGACCAGGTGCCGACGACCGACGCGGGCAGTGCCGAGCCTTGCCGCCCGGTCACTGCCCGACTCGCGATCGACGACCCGTACCTCAGGCAGAAGTGCGTGCTGATCTCGAGGATCGCTCGGGTGCACCACTGCCGGACGTCCTGGTACCGCGCCTGGGGAATCCTCACGCTGGTGGGCTTTCCGGCTGATGTCGCGGCGGTCGAACTGCTGTCGACGTCTCTCCTTCTTCAGGCACAGGAGGCCTTGATGGAAATCGGACGGCAGGCCCCGAGCGGATCGGAGGAACGCACGAAGGCGTTCAGGTCGGCGTTCATCGTGTCGTTCGGGCAACGGATGTCCGAACGGCTGCGCGAGTCGAACAACCTCATCGCTGCGGACCGGGATGTCGAGACCGGCGGCGCGCTGCTGCCGATGCTGCGGTCGCGGTCGGCCGAGGTCGATGTCGTGTACGACCGGATGTTCGGCAACCCCCGCGCCGTCGGGTCGGCGTCGTATGACTCGGCTGGATGGGCCCGGGGGCGGATCGTCGCCGACAACGCTCGGCTCGGAAGCGGAGAACTGCGATGAGTTTCGAGGACGTACCACGTGTCCGCGGAACGACCTTGCCCGTGCCGACACGGCCGGACGCGAAATTCGTTCGACCCCGACCCGTGCTTCGGCAACCATGTCGCCATGACCAGGCAACAGCGAGATCCGAGGCCTGCCGGCAAGTTCCGGCCAGGTGCCGACGCCATTCGCTGACGCCACGCGCTTGCACGGTGGCGTCATCACGCCGCCGTAGCTCAGATGGTCAGAGCAGCTCCCTGTCGAGGAGAAGGCCGCCCGTTCGAATCGGGTCGGTGGCGCCCAACGAGTAAGGAGGGTGCCGTCATGCGCACCGTGATCAACGACCAGCTCATCTCGTGGGCGAGTGACATCGAGCCCGGCACCCTGCGCCAGGCCGAGAAGACGGCGCGCCTGCCGATCATCGCCGGCCACGTCGCACTCATGCCCGACGCTCACGTGGGCATCGGCGCCACCGTCGGATCGGTGATCCCGACCCGTGGTGCCGTCATCCCGGCCGCCGTCGGGGTCGACATCGGGTGCGGCATGATCGCCGCCGAGCTCGACGTGCACCAGAACCAGCTGCCCGACGATCTCGAACCGCTCCTGGCGCGGATCGCCCGGGTGATCCCGGCGGGGATGGGTCAGGGCCACGGCGACGTCGGCCGTCGCGCCGACCGGTGGCTCGCGGAGCATCGCCCGGCGACGGACCTGTCCGGCAAGCAGGCCGTGACGGCGGCGAAGCAGTTCGGGACCTTGGGTTCGGGCAACCACTTCGTCGAGGTGTGCCTCGACGAGCGCGATGTCGTCTGGGTCGTGCTGCACTCGGGGAGCCGTGGCATCGGCAACCAGCTCGCGCAGATGCACATCGCGTCGGCGCGGCGGCTGGCGAAGGATCTCGAGCTGCGGCTCGAGGACCCCGACCTCGCCTACTTCCTCGAGGGCACCCCCGAGTTCGACGGCTACATCGCCGACATGCTCTGGGCCCAGGACTACGCCCGCGCCAACCGCGACCAGATGATGGACCGAGCGCTCCGAGAGGTGCTGGCGTTCTTCGGTGTCGGTCGCGAGCGTCAGCGCATCAACTGCCATCACAACTTCACCCAGCGCGAGCGCCACGGTGAGGCTGACCTGTGGATCACCCGCAAGGGTGCGATCAAGGCCGATGTCGGCGATCTCGGGATCATCCCGGGGTCGATGGGCACCCGGAGCTACATCGTGGCCGGCCTCGGAGACCCCGACAGCTGGACGTCGTGCTCGCACGGCGCCGGCCGTCGGCTCAGCCGTACCCAGGCCAAGAAGCAGTACACAGCTGCCGACCTGACACGGAAGATGGCCGGCAAGGTGTGGTTGTCGGACCGGGCCGCGTCGCTCGTCGACGAGATCCCGTCGGCGTACAAGAACATCGACCAGGTGATGGCCGATCAGGCCGACCTCGTCGAGGTTCGTCACACGCTCCGGCAGGTCCTCAACTACAAGGGGACCTGATCCCCGGGAGCTGGTAGTTGCGGGGGAGGCGTGGACCCGCTGAGCTTGCGCTCGTGTCGGTCCTCGTCTTCCCCCCAACGGAGTCGGTGCCGCGGCGCGCCCGGTCGCCGATGACGCCGGTGCGGCTCGGTGTCGCGCTGCTGGCGCTGGCCGCGTCGTGGTCGCTCGTGACGGCGACCGGTGGAGACCACTCGGAGTTCCGGGCCAACGCCGGTCCGCTCCTGCGATCGGCTCCCGAATGGGTCGTCGACTCCGCCGTCACCGCCGCCCAGATCGGGGTCGGTCTGAGCGCTTTCATGGGAGTGATCGCGTTGTTGGCCACCGGACGCTTCGAGCGTGTCGGTGCGGTGCTCCTGGGAGCGGCGATCTCGGGGGCGTCGATGGCCGCGATCGGTGCCGTCAGCGCTGAGGGCAACTTCCACGTCGCCCGCCCTCCCGTCGTGTGGTTCGGCGTGGGCCTCGGGTTCCCGTCGCTGATCGGCATCGCTGCCATCGTGAGCGCGGTCGTCGTCGATTCGCCGTGGTGGTCGGCGCGGATGCGTCGGTCCGGGTACGCAATGGTGGTCGCTGCCGCCCTGGCCCGCATCGTGAGCACGTTGGCCGAACCGGCGACCGTCCTGGTCGCGTGCGCGGTCGGATGGGTCATCGGCCACGCGATCCTCGCCGTGGGTGGTATGCCGAACCTGCGCCCGGCGTGCGAGGACGTCGCCGCCGTGTTGTCCGATCACGGGTTCGACGCCGTGAGCATCGCCGATGTCTCGAGCCTCGCGCCGGGCTACGTGGCCATGGTCGCCTCCGACGCCGGTGGCCGCGGCGTGTTCATCAAGGTCCTGACCCGGGAGTCGTGGAAGTCGCGGCGTCTCGCACGACTGACCCACTGGATCCGGTTCCGCGACGTGGGCGAGGACCGGCCGTTCGGGTCGGTGAAGCACCCGATGGACCGCGAGGCGCTCGGTGCGCTCAAGGCGTTCGCCGACGGTGTGCCGACGGCGCGGCTCGTCGCGTCGACCAACGTCGGGACGGCGTCGCGGCTGCTCGCCTACGAGATGTTCGACGTCCGTCCGCTCACGCAGCTCGATGATCACGAGTGGACCCCGATGCTCCTGACCGAGATCTGGCGGAGTACCGCCGCCCTGCGGGCGAGTCGCACCGCGCACCACCGACTGTCGTTCGACCACATGCTGCTCGACGGCGACGGCCACGTGCGGATCGTCGACTTCGAGTCTGCGGAACTCGGCGCCCCCGAGCGCATGTTGAACGCCGACGTGGCCGAGGTGCTCGCCGCGACGGCGGCACGGTTCGGCGCGTCGGCGTCGGTGCGCGCCGCGATCATGGCCGTCGGGATCGACGCCGTCACCGCGGCTGCGCCGCGACTGCAGCCGCTCGCCCTCACGCCGCCGACTCGGGCGTTGGTCAAGCGGTCCGGCGTGCTGCCCGAGCTGACGGCGGAGGTGACCCGCAGCACCGGGGTCCCCGACGTGCCGCTCGAACGTCTGCAGCGGGTCAAGGGCAGCACGATCTTCCTCCTTGCCACCTCCGCGGTCGCGGCGTGGGCGCTCGTGCCCCAGTTGATCGGTGCCGGCGATGTCTGGGGCCTCGTGCGCAACGCGAACTGGGGGTGGGCGCTGGCCGCCCTCGCGGTCTCGGCCCTCACCTACGTCGCGGCCGCGGTCGCCTTCGCCGGCTCACTGCCGGAACCGATCCCACTCGGACCGAACGTCGAGGTGCAGCTGGCGACCTCGTTCGTCGCGGTTGCAGCGACCGCTGCGAGCCTCGCCCTCAGCGCCCGGTTCCTGCACAAGCGCGGGATCGACGCCGCCGTCTCGGTTGCAGCGGTGAGCATCAACTCCCTGGCGGGCGTGGTCGTCCACCTCGGCTTGTTGGGCGTCTTCCTCGGGCTCGGCGGCACCGATCTCCTCGAGCGCTTCACGCTCCCGTCGGCGTCGACGATCCTCATCGGGGTGGCGGCGATCGTCACCACGGTCCTCGTCTCGCTCGCGGTGCCGACCCTCCGTCGGCTCGCCAGTCTGCACGTGGTACCGCCGGTCCAGCGAGCGCTGCACGGCCTGTCGGTCGTCGCCCACTCGCCGACGAACGTGGCCGAGCTGCTCGGGGGTTCGGCGGGCGTGA
The DNA here is from genome assembly GCA_937868025.1 of uncultured Acidimicrobiaceae bacterium. Next base: position 19,241 of record CALMLJ010000540.1, on the reverse strand, counting down.
CGCTCGGGTATGTGGTCGCGCTCGCGGCGTCGGCGCATGCGTTCGGTTCGACCCTGCCGATCATCACCATCGCACTCGTGTACCTGCTGGCCTCGGTCGTGTCGGTCGCGGCGCCGACGCCGGGCGGGCTCGGGGCGGTCGAGGCCACCCTCATCGCCGGTCTGACCGCTGCCGGCATGAAGGCGGACATGGCACTGGGCTCGGTCCTGCTGTTCCGTCTCGCCACCTTCTGGATCCCGCTCCTGCCGGGCTGGCTGGCGTATCAGCGCCTGGTGCGGGAGGGGGCGATCTGAGCGTTCAGTCCGGCAGCGGATCGAGCGCTGCCGTGAAGATGGCCCAGATGCCCTCGCCGTAGACCCCGACGGCGGCCGTGCCGAGTTGGATGACCGCCATGAGGAGGGACACGATGATCCCGACGGCACCGTCGGCGATCGCCGACGCATCGATGTCGGGGCGCACCCGGCCCGCGGCCTGGTCGGCGCGCAGGCGGGCCGCCACCGTCTTGCGCAGTTCGAGCATCGCTGGGATGTCGATGACCCGATCGGTCACGTCCGGTTCGAGGCCGGCGATGACCCGGCGCGCGAGCGGATGCCGGTCGACTGCGGCAACGAGCGTGAGGATGAGCGTCTCGTGCCACTCGGCGCTCGCCACGGAGTCGTCGAGGAGGTGGAGCACACCTTCGCTGATGACGGCGGCAGCGTCCTCGTCGAGGGCGGCGAGGAACAGCGCTTCCTTGTTGGGGAAGTGGGCGTAGGCGGCGGTCCCGGACACCGCGGCGTCGCGGGCGATGTCGGCAACGGAGGTGGCGCGGTAGCCGTCGCGTCCGAACCGGACGATCGCTGCATCGAGGATCGACTGCCGGGTGAGCTCGCCCTTCGACGAGGGCGACGTGGCGGCCGTGGTCATGTGTGACATCCTACCAGAAATGAGAGATTGAGGAAATCCCTCAAATGCTCTACGCTGACGCCACGACCTCGGAGGAACCCCCATGACGATCACCGATGCCCCTCGCCAGACGAGCAACCCCGAACGCCACGTGCCTACCCGCCGGGTCTCGTTCGAGGAGTCGCTGCGCAACGTGCCGAAGCACTTCGCCGCCGACGGCGACCTGATCGAGAGCCACCTCGCCGTCTGCATGTCGGCCGTGTTCCCCGACGGCGAGGACTTCTTCGTTCGGTCGGTGCGCCACTACCGCGACCGCATCACCGACCCGGCGCTCAAGCGCCAGGTCGCCGGGTTCATCGGCCAGGAATCGGTGCACGGGCGCGAACACCGCGCGCTCAACGACCGCTTCGCCGAGCTGGGCTACGACACCAAACGAATGGAGCGGATCACCAAACGAGGCCTGGCGCTGCGCGAACGCATCGCCCCGCCCATGTCCAACCTGGCATCGACCGCCGCGCTCGAACACTTCACCGCGACGCTCGCCGAGCTGCTGCTCAGCGACCAGGCCGTCCGTGACGAGTTCGGCGACGAGGCCGTGCAGAACGTGTTCCTGTGGCATGCCCTCGAGGAGTCCGAGCACAAGGCCGTGGCGTTCGACGTGTACAAGGCCGTGGGCGGCAGCGAGCGCCTCCGGGTGTGGACGATGAAGGCGACTCGCCTCGGGTTCGTCGTCGGCATGTCGATCAGCGTGATGCTGTCGGTGCTCGGCGACAAGGCGGCGTACCGCGACGGCAACCTCCGTCGGAGCCTCAAGAAGCTCCGCACCTCGCCGCTCGTCACCAAACAGGTGTGGCGCGACCTGTGCGACTACGACCGCCCCGACTTCCACCCCGACGACCGCGACACGACGGCGCTCACCGACGAATGGCGGGACCGCCTCTTCGGCGAGACGGGCACGCTGGTCGGGCTGCTTCCGGGCGGGAGCTCTGCGGCATGAGCGCCACGGGCGAGGTCGAACACCTCGACGTGCTCATCGTCGGCGCCGGGCTGTCCGGCATCGGCGCCGCCTACCACGTGCAGAACGAGACGCCGTGGGCCTCCTACGCATTGTTCGAGTCACGCGACGCCATCGGCGGCACCTGGGACCTCTTCCGCTACCCGGGCATCCGTTCCGACTCCGACATGTTCACGCTCGGCTACCCGTTCCGGCCGTGGAACCGCCCGGAGTCGATCGCTGACGGCGGGGCCATCCTGCAGTACATCAAGGACACGGCGTCGGAGTTCGGCATCGACCGCAAGATCCGCTTCCGCCACCGCATCGTCCGCGCCGAGTTCTCCAGCGACACCGCGCTCTGGACCGTCACCGCCGAGCGCACCGACGGCACCGACACCGCTGGTGGCGGTGGCGAGACGTTCGAGCTCACGTGCTCGTTCCTGTACTCCTGCAGCGGCTACTACCGCTACGACCAGGGCTACCTCCCCGAGTTCGAGGGCATGGACGACTTCGGCGGCACGATCGTCCACCCCCAGAAGTGGCCCGAGGACCTCGACTACCGCGACCAGCGCATCGTGGTGATCGGCAGCGGCGCCACCGCGGTCACGTTGATCCCCTCGCTCGCGCCGACGGCGGGCCACGTGACGATGCTGCAGCGGTCGCCGACCTATGTCGCATCGTTGCCCGGCAAGAACCCCCTCACCGCACTGGTGCGCAAGCTCGTGCCGGCCCGCTACGAGGGCCCGGTGCTCAAGTGGATGAACGCGCTGGCCACGCAGGGCTCCTACCAGCTGAGCCGGCGCCGTCCCGAGCTCATGAAGCGGATCCTGCGGAAGGGCGTCGAACGCCAACTACCCGCCGGCTACGACGTCGACACCCACTTCACCCCCAAGTACGACCCGTGGGACCAGCGGCTGTGCGTCGTGCCCAACGGCGACCTCTTCCGGGCGATCCGTTCCGGTTCGGCCTCGGTCGTCACCGATCACATCGACCGGTTCACCCCGACGGGCATTCGCCTCTCGTCGGGTCAGGAGCTCGAGGCCGACATCATCGTCACGGCGACCGGCCTCGACGTCCTCTTCCTCGGAGGCATCGAGCTGTTCGTCGACGGTGAGAAGGTCGACCCCAGTTCGCGCTTGGTCTACAAGGGCATGATGATCGAGGACGTCCCGAACCTCGCGTTGGCGATCGGCTACACGAACGCCTCCTGGACGCTGAAGGCCGACCTCATCGCCGGCTACGTCACGCGCCTGCTCAACCACCTCCACAACACGGGCCAGGACATCTGTGTCCCGCACAACGTGGCGGCGGCAGCGCCATCGGGCAAGATGCTCGACCTGTCGTCGGGCTACCTCGCCCGCGCCGCGGACCGTTTGCCCAAGTCGGGCGACACGTATCCCTGGCAGGTGTACCAGAGCTACGTGAAGGACTACCGGGCGACGAAGCGCAGCGACATCCGCGACGATGTCATGCGGTTCTCGCGGGCCGCCAAGGGATCGAACCGCTCGGTGACGAGCAAGGAAGTAGGGGTCTGACATGGAGAACTTCGACGGCAAGGTCGCAGCGATCACGGGGGCGGGTTCGGGCATCGGCCGAGCGCTCGCCGTCGAGCTGGCCAAGCGCGGCGCGTCGCTCGCGTTGTCCGACGTCGACGAGGTCGGGCTCGCCGAGACCGTGAGCCTCTGCGAGGGCTACGGGGTCAAGGTGTCGTCCCTCGTGCTCGACGTGTCCGACCGCGACGCCATGTTCGAGTGGGCCGACCAGGTCGCCGACGAGCACGGCAAGGTCAACCTCATCTTCAACAACGCCGGCGTCGCCCTGGGAGCGGTCGTCGAGTCGATGTCGATCGAGGACTTCGAGTGGCTCATGAGCATCAACTTCTGGGGCGTCGTCCACGGCACCCAGGCGTTCCTGCCGCATCTCAAGGCGTCGGGCGACGGCCACGTGATCAACATCTCCAGCGTGTTCGGCCTCGTGAGCATTCCCACGCAGTCGGCGTACAACGCTGCGAAGTTCGCCGTGCGCGGGTTCACCGACGCGCTGCGCATCGAGCTCGAGATCGACGACAGCGGCGTGTCGGCGACGACGATCCACCCCGGTGGTATCAAGACCAACATCGCCCGCAACGCCCGCGTCGACGAAGCGACCGCCGAGCTGTCCGGCGATGTCGGCGACCCGGGCGACATGTTCGAGAAGATCGCGATGACGAAGCCGTCCAAGGCGGCGAAGCAGATCCTCGCGGCGGTCGAGAAGAACAAGCGCCGCGCGCTCATCGGGCCCGATGCGAAGGTGTTCGACCTGGTCTCCCGACTCCCCGCCGGGTTCTACCAACGTCTGCTGATCAACGGGGCGAAGCGGCAGCGGAAGTAGCGCCGGGGCTTCGAGGATCCCTGAGGGGTTCAGTTGCCCGCAGCGCTCCGGCCGGCGCGGCGACCGAAGTAGGTGCCGTCGCCGAGGGAGATCCCGCTCACGTAGCCGGCGGCGGCGATGCCGGCCGTCGTCCGGCCTGCGGCGAAGAGCCCCCCAACCGGTTCGCCGCTGGCCGACACCACCTCGCCGGCCGGTGTCGTCGACAGTCCGCCCAGCGTGAACGTGGCGTAGTAGCTGCGGTCGACCCCGAGGTCGACGACGCCGTAGGGGGGCCGCAGGGGGACGACGTACTCGGCCGCCTTGTGGTGCTGGGGGTCCTCGCCGAGCTCGGCGCGACGGTTGTACCGATCGAGCGTGGCCTCGAGCGAGCCGGCCGGCAGGCCGATCTCGGTCTCCAGCTCGGCCGCGGTCTCCGCGACCCACCGGGGCTTGTAGCCGGCGATGTTGACGGCGAACGTCTCGTCGTCGTGGACCCAGTACACGCGGCCGTCCTGGCGGAGGAGGAACTCCTGCCCGAGTCGGCCGGCGTAGGTGTCCTCGTTCATGAACCGTTCGCCGGCGGCGTTCACGATGATGCCGCGGACGACGCTCCGGGGTGGAGCGAGCGGGATGCCGACCTCGAGGTGGTCCATGCCGATCGTCGTCGCGCCGACACCCATCGCCATGCGGATGGCCCGGCCGTCGTCGTGGGGTGTGCCGATCGGGACATTGCACCGAAGGGCCGGTGCGCAGTGCTCCTCGACCATCGTCGTGTTGAAGGTGAACCCGCCGGCGGTGAGCACCACGCCGCGTCGGGCCCGGGCATGTCGGTGCTCGCCGTCGACGGTCATCTCGACCCCGACGACCACGCCGTCGTCGACGACGAGTCGTTGCACCGCGGCGTCGGTGACCGTCGTCGCTCCCGAGCGGGCGACCGCTTCGATCAGCCGCTGCATGAGGAACCCGCCGGCAGCGTCGGCGTGGGCCGGGTGGTGACCGCGAGGCACCGGGGTGGCCAGCTCGTTGAACGGCCACGAATCCTCGCCCCCGCTGAAGACCAGACCCGACGTGTCGGGTGGCTCACGGTCGTGCTCGGGAAAGTAGGAGTGCTCGAAGGGGACGCCGTGCTCGACGAGCCAGTGGAAGTGCCCGACGCTGTCCTCGCAGTAGGCACGAACCTTCGCCGCGTCGACGCCCGGACCACAGGCGGCGGTCAGGAATGCCTCCATGTTCTCGGGGGAGTCCTCGTACCCGCAGGCCTGTTGAACGGGGGTGCCGCCGCCGAGGTAGATGATGCCGCCCGACATCGCCGAGGTGCCCCCGCCCATCGCTGCCGCCTCGAGCACGGTCACGTCGACTCCGGCGGCAGCCGCCTCGATGGCCGCGCTGGCACCGGCGCAGCCGAGGCCGACGACGATCACGTCCGTGTCGAGGTCCCATCGGTCGACGTCCGCGGCGGGGACCGGGGCGAGTGCGGAACGACCGTCGTCAGTGGATGCCATGGGCCGGGATTCTGCCAGAGCGCGCCGGTTCGGTCGGGGCTCAGGTTGCCGAGTGTCGCCCTTGGCGAACAGAGATTGACAGAAACGATCGATCACATCGAATCATTCGATTTGAACGATCACACGGGACTGCCTAGATTGACCTCGTACCCCCAGCCATCCAACCAGCGAGGAATCTCCCAATGGCACTGATCAACACCGAAATCCTTCCCTTCGAGGCCACCGCCTTCCACAACGGCGAATTCGTCCAGGTGAGCGACTCCGACCTGAAGGGCAAGTGGTCGATCGTGTTCTTCTACCCGGCCGACTTCACGTTCGTCTGCCCCACCGAACTCGGCGACATGGCCGACAACTACGCAGCGTTCCAGGCGCTCGGCGTCGAGGTGTACTCGGTCTCCACCGACACCCACTTCACCCACAAGGCCTGGCACGAGACCTCCGAGACCATCGGCAAGATCACGTACCCGATGATCGGCGACCCGAACGGCGTCATCACGACCAACTTCGACGTGATGCGTCCCGGTGTCGGCCTCGCCGACCGTGGCACGTTCCTCATCGATCCCGAGGGCGTCATCCAGTTCCTCGAGATCACCGCCGAAGGCATCGGCCGCAACGCTGCGGAGCTCCTCCGCAAGGTCAAGGCCGCCCAGTACGTGGCCTCCCACCCCGGCGAGGTCTGCCCCGCCAAGTGGGAAGAGGGTGAGGCCACCCTGGCCCCGTCGCTCGACCTCGTCGGCAAGATCTGATCCTGCCCCCACCCTCCCTCGGGCTTCTGTGCTGCGAGGAGCGACGTCAGCGTCGCTTCTCGCAGCACAAAACCCCCGGGGTTCGCGAAGAACCGTTCTCCCAAAGGACACCCCATGCTCGATCCCGCACTCTCCGCCCAGCTGTCGACCCACCTCCAGAACCTCACCCAGCCGATCGAGCTCACGGCCACCCTCGACGAGGGCGCGAAGTCGACCGAGCTGAACGAGCTCCTCGACGAGATCGCCTCGCTCTCCGACAAGATCACCTACCGCCGCGACGGCAACGCCAACCGGGCGCCGTCGTTCACGATCGACCGCCTCGGCACTGACGTCTCCGTCGAGTTCGCCGGCATTCCCCTGGGTCACGAGTTCACGTCGCTCGTGCTCGCACTCCTCCACGTCGGCGGGCATCCCTCCAAGGCCACCCAGGAGGTCATCGCCCAGGTGCGCGAGCTCGAGGGCACCTTCGAGTTCGAGACCTTCGTCTCGCTCACCTGCCAGAACTGCCCCGACGTGGTGCAGGCGCTCAACCTCATGAGCACCCTCAACCCCAACATCAAGAGCACCACGATCGACGGTGCGGTGTTCCCCGCCGAGGCCGAGGCCCGCCAGGTCATGGCCGTGCCCACCGTGTTCCTCAACGGTGAGGAATGGGGCTCGGGGCGCATGACGATCGAGGAGATCGTCAACCGGCTCGACTCGGGCGCCGCCGCCAGGGAGGCCGAACGCATCGACGCCAAGGACGCCTTCGAGGTGCTCGTCGTCGGCGGTGGCCCTGCCGGCGCCGCGGCCGCGATCTATGCCGCTCGCAAGGGAATCAGCACCGGTGTCGTGTCCGAGCGGTTCGGCGGTCAGGTGCTCGACACCATGGCCATCGAGAACTTCATCTCGGTGCCCTACACCGAGGGCCCGAAGCTGGCGACGGCACTCGAGCAGCACGTGCACGAGTACGACGTCGACGTCATGAACGTCCAGAAGGCCAAGCGACTCGTGCCGGCCGCCGAGGTCGGCGGGCTCGTCACCGTCGAGCTGGAGAGCGGCGCCGTGGTGCAATCCCGGTCGGTCGTGCTGTCGACGGGTGCCCGCTGGCGTTCGATGAACGTGCCGGGCGAGAACGAGTACCGCAACAAGGGGGTGACCTACTGCCCGCACTGCGACGGCCCGCTGTTCAAGGGCAAGCGCGTCGCCGTCATCGGCGGCGGCAACTCGGGCGTGGAGGCCGCGATCGACCTCGCCGGCGTCGTCGCCCATGTGACGCTCATCGAGTTCGACTCCATCCTGCGTGCCGACGAGGTGCTGCAGCGCAAGCTCCGCAGCCTCCCGAACGTCGACATCATCGTCAGCGCCCTCACGACCGAGGTGCGTGGTGACGGCGAGAAGGTCGTCGGCCTCGTGTACACCGACCGCACCGACGACACGTCCCACGAGGTCGCCCTCGACGGCATCTTCGTGCAGATCGGCCTCCTGCCCAACACCGAGTGGCTCCAGGGTTCGATCGAGCTGTCGCCTCGCGGCGAGATCGTCATCGATGATCGGGGCCAGACGTCGCTGCCCGGCGTGTTCGCCGCCGGTGACTGCACCACGGTGCCGTACAAGCAGATCGTCATTGCCATGGGCGCCGGTGCCACCGCCGGGCTCAGCGCCTTCGACCACCTGATCCGCACCTCGGCTCCGGCCGCGGCGGACGACACGGTGTTGGCCTCGGTCTGACGTGACCCGCCTCACCCGATGAATCTCCGCGACCTCGGCTACCTCGTGGCCGTCGCCGACGAGCGCCACTTCGGCCGCGCCGCCGACATCTGCCACGTGGGTCAGCCGACGTTGTCGACGCAGATCCGCAAGCTCGAGGCCGAGCTCGGGGTCGACCTGCTCGAACGCAACCCTCGCCAGGTGCTCTTGACCGATGCCGGCGAACGAGTCGTCGAGCGGGCGCGGATCATCCTCCGGGAGGCCGACAACATCCGAGAGCTGGCCCGTCGGGCCATCGACCCCGAGTCGGGCACCGTCCGGCTCGGGGTCTTCCCGACGTTGGGGCCGTACCTCCTCCCTCACGTGGTGCCCCAGGTCCGCCGACGGTTCCCCAAGCTCGAGCTCCTGCTGGTGGAGGAGAAGACCGAGGAGGTGCTGCGTCGCCTGCGCAACGGCGACCTCGACGCCGGCCTGCTCGCCCTCCCGATCCACGACGATCAGTTGCACGTCGAGCCGTTGTTCGTCGAGGAGTTCCTGCTGGCGGTTCCCAACGACCACCCGCTGGCCGCGTCGGTGGGTCCGATCGACATCGGCGCGCTGTCCGGCGAGAGTGTGCTCCTCCTCGAGGACGGTCACTGCCTGCGCGACCAGGCCCTGTCGGTGTGCCAGCTGGCCGGAGCGAGCGAGCGGAGTGGGTTCCGGGCCACGAGTCTCGAGACGTTGCGCCAGATGGTCGCGGCCGGCGTCGGGGTCACACTCCTGCCGGAGTTGTCGGTGCGCCCTCCCGTGTCGCCATCGGACAACATCACACTCCTGCGGTTCTCCGAGCCGGTGCCCAGCCGGACCATCGCCATGTGTTGGCGTCGGTCGACGGCGTTCGGCGAGTTCCTCCCCGAACTGGCCGAGCAGTTCCGCGATCTCCCGACCGACCTCGTCCACCCGCTCACCGGTTCTGTCCCGCGAGGGGATACAACCCGCACGCTCTCGCGGGACGAAACGGGTGTCGACGGCGCGTCGTAGGCTGCGCGCCATGCTGCTCCGCATCTTCACCGAACCCCAGCAAGGCGCGAGCTACGACGACCTGCTGGCCGTTGCTCTGGTCGCTGAGGAGTCGGGCTTCGACGCCTTCTTCCGGTCGGACCACTACCTGCGCATGGGTGACGGCTCGCCGCTGCCCGGGCCGACCGACGCATGGATCACGCTCGCCGGCCTGGCGCGTGACACCACCACCATCCGCCTCGGCACGTTGGTATCGCCCGTGACGTTCCGATTGCCCGGTCCGCTCGCCGTCTCGGTGGCACAGGTCGACCAGATGTCGGGCGGCCGGGTCGAGCTGGGCCTGGGAAGCGGCTGGTTCGACGCCGAGCACACCGCGTACGGCATCCCGTACCCCGAGCCGATCGGCGTCCGCTTCGACATGTTGGAGGAGCAGCTCGCGATCGTGTCCGGTCTGTGGGCCGCCGACGAGCCCTTCTCCTTTTCCGGCGACCACTACACCGTCGTCGACTCGCCGGCGTTGCCGAAGCCGACGCAGCGTCCCGGCCCGCCGATCGTCATGGGCGGTAGCGGCAAGTCGCGCACGCCGCGGTTGGCGGCTGCCTACGCGGCCGAGTGGAACCTGCCGTTCGCCCCGTTGGCCGACTTCGTGGCCGGCCGGGACCGGGTGCTCGCCGCGTGCGAGGCGATCGGTCGCGACCCCGGCACGATCGTGACGTCGGCCGCGCAGGTCGTCTGCGTCGGTGAGAACGACGCCGAGATCGCCCGTCGCGCCGCCGCCATCGGTCGAGAGGTGGACGAGCTCCGGCAGAACGGGTTGTGCGGCACTCCCGCCGAGATCGTCGACCGGCTGGGCGAGTGGGCCTCAGCGGGGGCCGAGCGGTGCTACCTGCAAGTGCTCGACCTCGCCGACCTCGACCACGTTCGGCTCATCGCCGAGCACGTCCTGCCCGCGGTCGCCTGACGTCGGACCCGGAACGTCGCCGGGTGTTCCCTCGAGCCGGACGAGGGCCACGCCGGCGACGATCAGCGCGCCGCCGAAGCCTTGGATGATCGTCGGCACTTCGTCGAGGAGCACCCACGCGGCGACCACGGCGAACAGGACCTCGAGCAGCGCGACGAACGACGCGACGCGCGCGCCCAGCAGCGTTGCCGCCAGGATGCCGGTCACGTAGGCGAAGGCCGTCGATGCCAGGACGATCACGGCCATGGGCACCCACCAGGCCCGCGCCGTGCCGAACAGGTCGACGTCGGCAGTGGTCGCGTCGAAGGGGAGGACGCCGGTGATGCCGGCAACAGCGAGGATCGCCGCGCCGGTGAGGAGGCCGCCCGACGCCAACGCGACCGGAGGGAGCGAGTCGGCGGCGACGTGGCCGGCGAGGTGGAAGTAGCCGGCGACGGCGACGGCTGCGGTGAGCGCGAAGGCGACGCCGAGGGGGTCGAGGTCGCTCGAACCGGTGAGGTCGAGCACGAGGAACAGCCCGCCGATGGCGACGGCCGCTCCGAGGATCGTGAGTCGCGGTGGGAACGCTCGGTGCGCCGCGGACGTGGCGATCACCAGGAGCACCGGGCCGAGGAACTCGATGAGGATGGCGATGCCGACCGGCAGCCGTTCGACCGCGGCGAAGTAGCAGAGCTGCGCGCCGGCGACGCCGACGATGCCGAAGGCGAGGAGCCGGGGCCACGCCCGGATCAGGAGTCGGCTGCGGCCTCGCATCGACCACGTGGCGGCGGGCAGGAGCACTGCGCCGGCCACCGCGGTGCGCACGGCGACGGCGGCGCCGGGGCTCCAGCCCGACGACAGGAGTGGGCGGGCGAACGTGCCGCTCATGCCGAACGTGGCCGCCGACAGCACGGCCACGACGAGGCCGGCGGCGGGGTGGTCGAGCGTGCGGGATCGGGTCATCGCGTCCTTGGACCGGCGGTGCGGGCGGTGCTGGTGAACGAGGGTGTCAGGAGTGTCGTAGGAGTACACTCGTGACAGTAGGTCGGGCCGAAGTCAGGAGTCAACGTGATCTTTGCCCATGACACCGAAGCGTCGCTCCAGGCCATGGTCGACCTCGTGAACACCGAGGCGCGTTGCTCGCACTCCGGCGAGGACGAGCTCGCGAACCTCGACCACCTCGACGCGTTCATCGAGCGTCACCAGTACACGGGATCGTTCACCCGGACGGCGGGCGAACTGGAAACGGTGCGCGAACTGCGGCCCGAGTTCCGGCGGTTCTGGTCGGCGGACCGCGACGAGTCGGTCGCCATCATCAACGCCATGCTTCGTCAGGGCCACGCGCTGCCGCAGCTCGTCCGCCACGACGGGTGGGACTGGCACCTCCACGCCACCCATCCCGACGCCCCGTTCGCAGTGCGCGTCCGAGTCGAGTCGGCGATGGCGATGATCGACGTCGTCCGGGCCGGCGAGGACGAACGCTTGCGCCGGTGCGCCGCCGACGACTGCGACGCCGTCTTCATCGACTTCTCCCGCAACCGGTCGAAGCGCTACTGCGACGTCGGCAACTGCGGCAACCGCATGAACGTGACGGCCTACCGGGCGCGGCGCGCCGCGGGCGCGTAACGTCGTTCCCCGTTCACCGGGAGTTCACCCGGGACGCTGGACCGAGGGGGTTCGTCAGTGGGGACGTGGTCGAGGCGCGAGTTCTTGTCGGCGTCGTTGGCGGCGGGTGCGGCGGGCGCCGTGGCAGGGTGCGCGTCCGACGACGCCGCTGACGAGTCCGACCCCGCGGGCACGACCACCGAGCCCACGGACACGACCGTCGCTCGGGCGAAGCCGGCGACGATCAACGACATCGATCACATCGTGATCCTCATCCAGGAGAACCGCTCGTTCGACCACTACTTCGGCACCCGCAAGGGGGTGCGCGGGTTCGACGATCCCGACGTGGCGCGGCGTCCCGACGGTCGACCGATCTGGTATCAGGACAGCGACCATCATCCCGAGGGATTCGTCCTGCCCTACCGCCTCGACACGACGACGACGTCGGGGGCGTACGGGCCGGATCCGGGGCATGCCTGGGTGCTGCAACACGCGTACTGGAACGGTGGGAAGTGCGACTCGTTCGCCCGACTCGAGGTCGCCAACATGGGCTACTTCACGGCCGAGGACATTCCCTACCCCCACGCACTCGCCGACGCCTTCATGCTCTGCGACCACTCGTTCTGTTCGGTGATCGGCCCCACCACGCCCAACCGCATGTACTCGATGACCGGCACCATCGACCCCGACGGGCTCGGCGGCGGACCGGTGTTCGAGAACTTCGAGGGCCCGTTCCGCTGGGAGACCTACCCGGAGCGACTGCAGCGCGCCGGGGTGTCGTGGCGGGTGTATCAGGAGGAGGACGACTACGGCGACAACGTGCTCGAGTTCTTCGCCAACTTCCAAGGTCTGCCCGAGACCGACCCGCTCTTCGACGGTGGGGTGAAGGTTCGGGCCCGGGACGCCTTCGCAGCGGACGTGGCGTCGGGCAACCTGCCACAGGTGTCGTGGATCGTGGCGCCGCAAGCGACCTCGGAACACCCGTCGGCCGGGTCGCCGGCACCGGGACACGATCTCACGGCGCGCACGCTCGGGGCGCTCATGGCGGCGCCCGACGTGTGGGCGAAGACCGCGTTCATCCTCACCTACGACGAGAACGGCGGGTACTTCGACCACGTCGTTCCGCCGACGCCGCCTCCCGGCACCCCCGGCGAGTTCACGCAGGGAACGGCGATCGGGCTCGGATTCCGGGTGCCGACCATCATCGCCTCGCCCTGGACGACGGGCGGACGGGTGCACAGCGGGGTGTTCGACCACACGTCGATGCTCCGCCTCATCGAGACGCGGTTCGGAGTCGAGGTTCCCAACCTCAGTGCGTGGCGCCGCGAGACGTGCGGTGATCTCGCAGACGTCTTCGACTTCTCGACGACGAACGTCGAGGTGCCGGACCTGCCCGACACGACGGCGGCGATGGCCGCTGCCGAGGCGACGCGGTCGCTGCCTCCGTGCGCACCGCCGGCGGTCCAGGTCGAGCCGACCGTCGCGTAGCGACGATCCGGGCTGCGGAGGACGCAGCACGTCACCTCCAACACGGACGGTGATGAGACCGACTCCTACGGCATGGCGACCGCGGTCAAGTGGTCGTCATAGGGCAGATCGGTGTCGGTCGACGCGCCGACCATCGCGGTCGTCAGTTCGGCGTAGCCCTCCACGGTGCTGCAGAAGGCCGTGTCGGCTGCGTCGCGGCCGGTACCGATGCGCACGAGCGTCGGTCGGGGAGCGAGCCGGGTGCTGTCGAGCACCAGCCAGCGGTCGCCGACCGCGACCTCGGCCACGGCGTGGAAGTCCATCGGGGACAGGCCGGGGGAGTACACCGACGCCATGCGCGCCGGGATACCGACGGCGCGACACAACGCGACGCACAGGTGGGCGAAGTCGCGGCACACGCCGTGGCCGCCGAGCAGTGTCTCGATGGCCGTGTCGAGGGGACCGCTGCTCCCGAGCTCGTAGGACACCCGCTCGAAGATCCAGTCGGAGATGCGCGCCGCACACTCGTACGGCTCGGCAACCGGTCCGAACTCGTCGGCGGCGAACCCGTCGAGACGGTCCGACGGGCAGTAGCGGCTCTGCCGGAGGTAGGAGAGCCGTTCGAGCGCCGTCGGCGGGGCAGCGAGCGCGACCGATGTGTTCACCACGGCGAGATAGTGCACGTCGAGGTGGCCGGCGGCGCTCTGCACCATATGGATGCGGCCCCGATGATCGACCGCGACCTCGTCGGAAGCGAGGGCGCGCCCGTCGAGTTCGATCACGAGTGACTCCTCGAGGACCGGTCCGGCGCTCAGCGCCGGGGCGAGCTGCAACGCGAGCGTCGCAGGATCGACGATCTCGAAGCCGAGCTCGCAGGTCACGGTGGTCAGCGTTCTGGTTGGGGGGTCGACGTGGTGAGGGATGGCACGACCCTGCCAGTCCCGGACCCCGACGACAACGGAGCGGACCTCCTGTTCACGCACTCGTCACATTGCGATCCCCCGACGATCAGGCGGTGGCGCCGGCTGCCACCGGGTCGAGCAGGTAGAAGTCGGCCAGGACCCGGTAGAGCTCGGGGCGGACGCGCTGCAGGGCGACCGGTCGAGCGAAGAACACCTCGGTCGCGACGGCGAAGAACTCGCCGGGGCTCACCGACCCGTAGCCGTCGAGCACCCCGCCGGTGTCGCCGCGGCGGAGACGCTCGTACGCGTCGGTGCACACATCGATCCAACGGGAGCGCGCCGCATCGTCGGGGAGCGGCGGCGTGCCGTCCACCCAACCGTCGAGCATGTCGAGATGATGGGCGAACTCGTGGAACACCACGTTGTGCCCGTGCTCGGGGTGCCGAGCCTCGGCGGAGGCCGTGTCCCACGCGATCAGGATGGGGCCGAGGTGGTTCGCTTCGCCGAGGAGTTCGACGGGGTCGTCGGAGGCAAGCCCTCCGCCGATTCCGTGCTCGCCCCGGCGCTCGAACGTGGTCGGATGCACGATCACCGAGCTGACGTTGCGGTAGCAGTCGAGCCCGAGCTCGAGGGTCAGCAGGGCGGCGTGCGCAGCGATCGTCGCCCGGATGCCGTCGGTGAGCTCGAAGTCGCGGGCCGCCTCCCACCGGAGGTGCCGATCGAGCGTGTCGGTGTCCTGGACCAGCTGCGACCTCCGCTCCTCGTCGAGCCACGACCACGCCGAGACGGCGCCGGCGGCACGCTGAGCGGCTTCCGACGGCGGGTCGTCGGTGCGCCGACGACGGAGGAAGTCGAAGACCATCGGGACATCATGGTCGGCCGGTCGACCGGCGGCGGTGCAGCAACTTCGGGATCGCGGCCGCCGGCGGTCGGCCGGTCGTTACGATGCAAGCTCCCCGAGGCCCATGGAGCAACGAGATGGCAGGTGGCCTGGTCGGCCTGTTGGACGACATCGCAGCACTGGCGAAGCTGGCTGCCGCGTCGATCGACGACGTGGGTGCCGCGGCGGCACGAGCGAGCGTGAAGTCGGCGGGGGTTGTGGTCGATGATGCGGCCGTCACCCCGAACTACGTGCGCGGCTTGGCCGCGGAGCGGGAACTCCCGATCATCGGCAAGATCGCCAAGGGTTCGCTGCGCAACAAGCTGCTGTTCATCCTCCCGGCGGCCCTGGTGCTCAGCGCCATCTCCGAGGAGCTGGTCGAGATCGTCCTCATGTGCGGCGGTACGTTCCTCTGCTTCGAAGGTGCAGAGAAGCTGCACCACCGAATCACCCACGGGCCCGAGGATCACGCCGCGGCCGAGGTCGTGATCCTCGACGACGATCACGAACAGAAGACGGTGGCGGGGGCGATCCGGACGGACTTCATCCTGTCGGCAGAGATCATGGTCATCGCGCTCAAGGACGTCCTCGACGAGGGGATTGCGTCGCGGATCGCGATCCTCGCGGTTGTTGCCGTCGTGATCACCGCGGTCGTGTACGGCGCCGTGGCCGCCATCGTGAAGATGGACGATGTCGGCCTCCGGTTGGTCGAAACGGGACGAGCGGGCGCTGCGAAGTTCGGGCGCGGCCTGGTCGTCGGTATGCCCAAGGTGCTCGCCGTGCTCTCGACGGTGGGCATCGCCGCGATGCTGTGGGTGGGCGGCCACATCCTGATCGTGGGCGCGTACGAACTGGGTTGGCACGGTCCCGAGGACCTCGTCCATTCGCTCGAGGAGCCCGTGCACGACCTCGCCGGGGTCGGCGGGGTCCTCGGATGGCTGGTCAACACCGCGCTCTCCGCGGTGGTCGGCCTCATCGTCGGGTTCCTGGTGGCAGCGATCGTGACCCGCCTGCCCTTCGGCAAGCACGGCACGGGCGGGAAGCACACCGACGGTGGCGATGAGATCAGCACCTCGTCGGCGCACTGACCTGACACCGTCCCGACCCGTCGGCGGCGGGTCAGGCCGGCTCGTTGGGTTCGACCGAACCCCAAGCGCCCTCGGTGAGGTCGGCGCCGGGCGACAGCTCGTCGTCGGGAACCTCGACGTGGCGCTCATCGGCGTCGGCGCGGTCGGCCGGGTCCCGCTCGATCGACACGGCGTCGTCGTCGAAGCCGGTGACGTTGGCGTCGGGCGTGTCCTCCTCCGACGGCGTTGCCGCCGCGTTCCGCAGTTCCTCGGTTGCCGTCTCGGGATCGTCGAATTCGATGTCGCTCATGGCCGACTCGTACCCCCGCCGGGCGCTGCCGACACCGACGGCGTCGGCCCGGTCCCCCGCCCGATGGCGCACCATGCCAGCTGACGCCCACCTCGAACTCGTCACGCTCGTCGTCGACGACTACGACGCCGCCATCGAGTTCTTCGTCGGCGTCCTCGACTTCGACCTGGTCGACGACGTTCCTTCCGAGACGAACGACGGCCGTCCCAAGCGGTGGGTCGTGGTTCGCCCGCGTGGGGCGGTGACCGGCATCCTGCTGGCTCGGGCCGATGGCGCGGAGCAATCCGCGGTCGTCGGCAACCAGACGGCCGGCCGTGTCGGGTTCTTCCTTCGGGTCGACGACTTCGATGCCACGCGCTCCCGTCTCGAGGCCGCGGGCGTCGAGTTCGTCTCCCCGGTTCGGGAGATGCCCTACGGACGCGTCACCGTGTTCGTCGACGTCGCCGGCAACCGGTGGGATCTGCTCGGGGAGTGAGGGCCACAGCAGGCCGGGCCGATACGGTGCGGACATGAGTCGACTGAGCGAGATCGGTGACAAGGATCAGTGGCGGTGCTGGATCTGCGACGAACCGGTCGACCCTGACATGTCGGTCAACGACTCGCGAGGCCCGAGCATCGACAGCATCACGACCAAGTCGAAGGCGAAGGGGAAGACGTTCGGCGCCGGCACGGAACGCCTCGCCCATCGTGGCTGCAACACGGGCAAGGGGGCCGCTGCCCCCGTCGTGCCCTGGGCCGACCACCTCTTCGTCGTCGACGCGGCGCCGATCATCGGCACCGTCGAACGGCTGCAGCGAAAGGGTGGCCGAGAGGCGATGGCGCGGTGTCCGACCCGAGCCGACGCGGACGAGGCCGCGACCTGGCTCGTCGACCGCCTCTCGCGCCTTGCGCCTGACCTGGCCGTCACGACCGAGATCGAGCCCGGCGGAGGACAGTTCCTCGTGGTGGTGCGCGCCTGAGCGTCACTGGCGCCGGCCGCGCCGGGTAAGAACCGGAGACCTTCCGCCCGTGCCGCTCAGTCGGTGTCGAACAGGCCGGACTGTTGGGGTGGGTCTGGGGCCTTCGCCCGTCCGGGCCTCGAGCCGGGGGTGAGGCGCCGTGCGGCGATGTGGGCGCGCGCGGCTCGTTCGGCGAGGTCGGGAGCGACGGCAGTACGGGGACGGCGGCCGGGAGAGCCGGGAGGGCGTGGACGGACCGGAGAGCCGGACCGGCCCGGGTGTTCGGGATCGTCGGGACCGACCATCCGTCGACTCCCCGTGCCGTCGACGAGCGCCCAGCCCTCGAAGGTCTTGAGACCGTGGTGGAAGTGGCACAGCGGATCGAGCTCGTCGAGACGGGTGTGCTTGGTCTGGGCGAAATCGATGCGGTGGTCGTTCTGGGTCTGCGTGCGGTGACACCCCAGAACCGAGCACTGCTGGGAGGTCCACAGCAGGGCGAGCGTCTGCACGGCGTTGGGGCCGCGACCGAGGTAGGTGATGTTCTGGACATCGACCCCGTTCTCCGACACGAGATGCAGGATCGAATCGCCCAGCAAGGCCCGCGCCTCACTGACCGAGATGGGGCCGATGCCGGCGATCTCGCAGATCTCGCCGTCGTCGACGGTGCCACGGACGAGCGCCGACAGGTCGACTCGGATGAGCGCGAGGTGCTTGGGGCTCGGCCGTGGCGCCGGCTTGGACCCGTTGCTCGGGTCGGCGGCGCCGCGCTCGATCAGGGCAAGGAACGCGTCGAATGCGTAGGCGTCGCGGCCTTCGCGACGCCCTGCCGACTGCGCGGCGCGGTACTGGCGGTCGATCTCGCGTTCCCAGCGGGCGTTGAACGCCGCGGTCGCAGCGACGGGCCCCTCGAGCCGGAAGTTGTAGGTGCCGTCGCTCCCGCGCCACGCGGATGCCCGTCGTTCACGGTGCTGTCGCTTCGCTCGTTCGTTGGCTGATTCCCCTCGGCCTTCCGCCTTGCGCCGGGCGGCCTGGTCCTTCAGGTTCTTGGTCGAATCCTGTTGCGCAGTGGTGAGCAGGTCGTCCTCGGCAGC
Source organism: uncultured Acidimicrobiaceae bacterium (assembly GCA_937868025.1). Next base: position 877 of record CALMLJ010000540.1, on the reverse strand, counting down.
AGGGTTGAAGGTGGCGGCGTCGGCGACGATGCCGGCTTGCTCCGACGAGACCTCTCCTGCGCGCATCTTCTCGGCCGTGTTGGGGAGTTGGTCGAGACGTTCCGACGTCGTCACCTGGCTCTTCGCTGCTCCGACGGTGGAGCCCGTCTGCTTGGCGATCCAGTCCTCGACCGACGGGTGACCCTCCTCGGCCCACTGCCGAGCATCCTTGACCCGACCGGCCATTAACGTCTCGCCGTTGCCGGCAAGGCGGCGCACCTCGGCGAACAGACTGAACACCGCGGTCACGTCCGGCAACGGGATCGCACGGGGGTCGAGCTCGGCCAACACCACCTGCAGGCCGATCAGCGAACGGCGGAGATCGGTCTCGATTCGGCGGCCGGTTGCCGTCTGGGTGGTGAAGGGCGAACTGGTGTTCGACATGCCTCCATTCTCGCTGCGACCCCTGACACTGAAGCCCGATCCTGACGTCATCCCGACGATTGGGCGACTTCACCCAGTCGTCGGGAGCGACTCAGTAGTGGCGGAGCTCGACGACGGTGCCTTCGGGGTCGCGGACGTAGAGCGACGTGCCGTTGCCGCGGGCGCCGTAGCGTCGGCCGGGCCCGCCGACGACATCGAAACGGCCGCTCGCAGCGAGCGCGTCGAGATCGGTCGGCTCGATCACCAGGCAGACATGGTCGAGCCGGTCGTTCGTCGGGTCCTGATCGGCCGGCACGGCCACCAGGTCGATGATCGTGTCGGCGCTGATCCGGACCGACGGAAAGGGCGCATCGCCGGCGCGCCATTCGTCGATGCGAACGGGGCCGAGTCCGAGTTCGTCGAGGTACCAGGCGAGCGTCGCCTCGATGTCACGGCACTTCAGCACGATGTGGTC
>CALMLJ010000539.1 GCA_937868025.1 uncultured Acidimicrobiaceae bacterium | reverse complement strand
GCGAATCGGTCGCCGGCGACGACCTCGATCGGTTCGGCGACGGGCAACAGCCCGTGGGACCAGCTCGACCCGGTGCGCGGTGGATGGTTGTCGACGGTGACGCCGGGACAGAGGAGCGAGTCGAACCAGCAGGCAAGGCCGTGCAGGGTGCCGTCGCGGTCCACCTGCACCTCGCCGCTGGAGGTGATCGTCTCGTTCGGGGCGATCGTCAGGTCGACGTCGGCTGCGAGCTCGGGCTGCCCCAGCAGGTGGTTGGGGGTGAGGTCGACGAACCACAGGGTTCGGGCCGCCCGGCGATGGGCCGCCGTGTAGTCGTAGGGAAGGAACGGCGACTGCCAGTCCGAGACGAGGACGTAGTCGTCGAACGATTCTGCGGCGGCGACCCAGACTCGCAATCGCTGGGGCAGCAGCGCTGCGCCGGGACGGAGCAGCCGTTTCCGGGCATCGCAGGTCCAGGCGACGATCCCCTCGTCGAGTCCGGCGTTGCCGATCGTCTCGGAGATCAGGACGTCGGCCCGTTCGGGAAGGCCGACGTCGATCGACCACCCGTTCAGGAACTCGATCCGGTCGGCGAACCCGTTGGCGACCGCGAGCTCCCGGGCGACGTCGATGACGGGCCCGCCCTCGATCGCGTAGACCTTGCCGGCTCCCGCTTCGCAGGCCATGAACGACAGGACTCCGGTGCCGCACCCGATGTCCACGACGACGTCGCCGGGCTGGACCGTGGCGTTGATCGCCCGGCGGAACGAGTCCATTCGGGCCACGTCGTGCAGCATGCTCAGGTGGTAGTCGAGCACCGTGGAGTGCGAGGCGTCGCGTTGCCAGACAGGACTTCCGGGCAACGTGGGCATGGCGGCGGATCGTAGTCGTCGAGCACGGGTACGCCGGGCGGGGCGCGGGTAGCCGATACGCTCGTCAGTTCAGAACGCCACCTACCGATCTTTGGAGATCCGCCGTCATGGCCGCACACAAGCTCACCCCGCTGCAAGAGACCGAAGCCCGCCGCTTGGCGGCTGAGGAGGCGAGGAACAACAAGACGACGGTCACCCGGACCGACGAGGAGAAGGCCGTTCGCAAGGCGCGCGTCGAGAAGGCAAAGGACGCCCTGGCCCGCTCCGTCGGCGTGAAGGGCGACCACGTCGCTGGTGCCCGCGATGCCCTGAAGGACTTCCTCCGTCGCCTCAACGAGCCGAACCAGCCCGACGATGCCCGGTTCGAAGCGATGATCGAGGCGCCGTTCAAGGTTCCGCCGAAGAAGAAGAACGACCGCTACTGATCGTGACGGTTCGTCGTTCCAGGAGGCCGTTGTGCAGGCACTGACCGACCCGATCGAGCCGGCACCGGCGGGCCTCGACATGCCGTGCTTCGGGCTCGGCACCTGGCTCTCCCAGCCGGGCGAAGCGGGAGATGCCGTCCGCTGGGCGATCGACCACGGCTATCGCCTCATCGATTGCGCGTCGATCTACGAGAACGAGGCCGAGATCGGGGCGACGCTCCGGGACATCTTCGGCGCGGGCCCGGTGTCGCGCGACGACGTGTGGATCACGAGCAAGCTCTGGAACGACTGCCATGAGCCGCAGCGGGTGCGCGAAGCGTGCCTGCGCACCCTCGACGACCTGGGGCTCGAACGGCTCGACCTGTACCTGGTGCACTTCCCGGTCTCGTTCGTCCACGGCGTCAAGGATCCGACCAGTTCGTCGCAGATGACGAACGTCCCGATCGAGGACACGTGGGCGGCGATGGAGGCGTTGGTCGACGACGGCCTCGTACGCCACATCGGTGTGTCCAACTTCGAGGTCGACGACCTGGCCCGAGTGCAGCGTTCGGCGTCGATGATGCCGGCCGTCAACCAGTTCGAGTGCCATCCGTTGTTCAGCCGGTGCGACCTCGTCGACTACTGCCATCGCCACGACATCGCGGTCACGGCGCACACGTCGCTCGGTTCACCCATGAACGGCATGCACGCTCACGCGAGCCTGCTGGCCAACGAGTCGATCGCTGCGATCGGTGTGGCCCACCAGAAGAGTGCAGCGCAGGTGTTGTTGCGCTGGGCGCTGCAACGAGGGCTGTCGGTCATCCCCAAGAGCGTGCGGGAGGACCGACTGGTCGAGAACTCGAAGATCTTCGACTTCGAGCTCACCGCCGACGACATGGCCGAGCTGAACGGGCTGAACCGGTCCCTCCGGTACAACCACCCGACGACTCCCTGGTTGGGCCGCAGCCGCTTCCCCGACGACTGATCGTCGACGCTCAGCCTTCGACCCGACGGCGCAGCGCCTCGTTCATGGCGACATAGCTGTGCTCGCCGAGGCCGAAGGGACGCAAGAGCGGGATCAGCAGACCCCGCCACTCCTCGCCGTGGGAGACGACCGTCGCCGCGCCGCCGTCGACCGGTTCGAGCGCCAGCCAGTGCCGGCCCCACAGCAGGCGCTTCGACCCGCCACTCCAGGCGAGGTGGCGTCCGACCTCGACCCGGGTGATGGTCGACGTGAAGCCGAACCTGCGCCGGCCCGACAGTCGCGAGACGCCCTTGAGCGGAGCTCCCTCGGTCGGGTCGCCGTGCATCTCGACGAGGAACGGGTTCCAGTCGGGATAGGCGGCGAAGTCGACGAGGGTTCGCCAGACCTCGTCGGGGCTCGCTGCGATCTTCACGTCGGTTCGGACGTCCCATCGTTGCGATGGGTTGCCGAGGTACAGGCCGACGCCACCGACGGCGGCCGCAGCAACGATCGCTGCGACGGGCCGCCCGAGGCGGGACAGGCTCGAGCGGTGAGGGTCGGGAGTGGGCACGGGCATCTCCTCAGACCGCCGGCTTGATCGCGAAGTCGACGGTCTGCGGCGGCGCGTAGCTGACGTGGCCGAGGAGGATCAGCGCTCGTTCGCGTGCGCTTCGGTTGTGCCGGAGTTCGTAGGCGAGTTGGGCCATGCCGGACAGGGCGAGCCGGATCGGGTTCTCGTGGAGCGCCGGGTCGCCGGTGAGGCCGATGGGTGGTCGGTTGTGGTCGGCCGGACGGTACGTTCGGAAGACGCGGTCCCAGATGTAGAAGAAGCCGCCGCCGACGTTGGTGATGTTCGTGAACTCGCCGTCGGACGCGAGGGACGAGTGGTGCAGGTAGTGGTGAACCCCCGAGCCGGTGGCGAGGCCCGCTCCCCACATGAGCCGGTTGTCGACCGCCCGGTGGTAGAGGCCGGACTGGTGCGCGTACACGTCGGCGACCATGTACAGCATCTTGTAGATGACGTAGTACACGAGGTAGTCGACGAGCGAGGTCTCGGGCACGAACAGCTTCATCACGCCCGAGAAGAGCACGTGGTACGGCACGGCCATGAGCATCGACATCGGGAACGGCGACACCACGAACGGGGTGTTGAGTGCGTGGAGCAGCGTCGGGAAGTGGTGCTGGCGGTGGAAGAGCAGCCAGAACAGCCGCAACTCGTGGCCGCACCGGTGGAGGGCGTAGTGGAAGATGCCGCTCACCTGGAACACCGTCAGGAACGCTGCCAGGGGGTGGAGGCTGACGATCGTCGGCACCGTTGCGATGACGAAGCTCCGTGCCGCGGTCGACAGCTCGGTGACGACGTCGTAGCTGCGCTGCGGGTCGAACCCGAGCAGTGTGCCGACGCCGCGGAACACCTGGTACGAGGCCAGGAGCATGCCGAGGTTCACGGCGTTCATCACCGAGAAGAGCGCCATCTCCTTGGCCGGGAACGTCTCGGTGCCGTCATCGGTCGTGCGAGAGCGGAAGTACCCCTGGAGACTGGTCGCGACGTTGACGACGGTGGTGGCCGCAGCCGCGGCGCCGAGCGTCGCCAACACCACGAGCTGGTTGCGTTCGGTCAGGTGCCGGACGATGTCTCGATAGACGCCCACACCGTGGATGGGGATGCCGAGGCCCGGACCGAGCAGGAGCGTGTCGCCGGTCGCGGTCGAGAGAATGGAGTACGCGAACCCGACCGATCCGCCGATGACGCCGGCCCCGACGAGGGAGCGTACGAGCGGGTTCGCGAACATCGATTCGCTCACCTCGCTCTCCCAGAGCACCCGTCGAACGAGGCCGGGGCGCCGAGTGGCGGGCCGGACGGTGGCGGGGTTGTTGGCGGGCTGGGCCGTGGTGTCAGCGGCCGGCGTCGCGGGTCGTGTCCTCCGGCGGTATCCGCCGTCGTCGATGAGCGCGTTGACGAACGAGGCCGCCTCCCGGAG
>CALMLJ010000538.1 GCA_937868025.1 uncultured Acidimicrobiaceae bacterium | reverse complement strand
GCGACCGTCTCGGACGTCGGTGGTGCAGCCCGACACGAGGCGGGTCGAGCACGTGTGGCACACCCCGGTGCGGCACCCGTAGGGGGCGTCGATGCCGGCGGCTTCGGCCGTGGCCAGCAGCGTTGCGCCGACCGGAGCGGTTGCGACGCTGCCGGTGGTCGTGAACGTCGCGGTCACCGTGCCGCCGCTGGCGAGATCCGCGAGCGACGGGAGGTCGAGGGTGAATCGCTCGAGGTGGAGGCGTTCGAGCGCTCCGGCGGCCTCCCAGTGGTCGGTGACGAACTCGATGAGTGGCGTCGGGCCGCAGACGAACGTCTCGCGGTCCGCCCAATCGGGACACAGCTCGTCGAGCCGGGCCGGATCGAGCCGGGCGCCGCCGTCGCGGGTGTGCACCAGGTGCACGGTCAGCCAGTCGTGGCGCGTTGCCAGGCGGGTGAGTTCGGCGGAGAACATCGTCCGTTCGGCGGTCGGCGCGTGGTGAACGACGATGACGTCGCTGTGAGGCGGCCGTGCGGCGAGCGTGCGGAGGATGCCGATGATGGGTGTGACGCCGCTGCCGCCGGAGATGAGGAGGAGGCGGTCGGGGACGAACGAGGGGAGTGTGAAATCGCCGTCGGGCCCCGACAGGTGGACGAGGTCGCCGATGCGGGCGGCGCTCGTCAGGTGGGTCGATACCAGTCCGCCGGGCACCCGCTGCACCGCGATCTCGATGAGCTGCGAGCCGGCCCGGTCGCCGACCGATGTGAGCGAGTAACAGCGGTGGTGGCGCACGCCGTCGATCTCGACGCCGATCGTGACGAACTGGCCGGCGTCGTGGCGGGGCCAGGCGCGGTTGGTGCGGATGGTGATGGCGCAGGCGTCGGGGGTGATCGGGGTGACGGCTTCGATCACCCCGCGCCGGTCGCGGGCCCAGAGCGGGTTGACGAGGGTGCGGTAGGCGTCGATCGGGAGCGGTTGGCTCAACCGGTCGAGGAGCGAACCGAGTGGGGAGCGACGGCCTGCATCGGAGGTCATGACAGTAGATACTGATCGTAACAGTGGAAACTGTCAATAGATCCTGCCAGTGGATTGTGTCACCATCTTGTCCATGGCCAAGCGCACCGTCCCCCGCCCCGACGACGACCCCGTGGCAGCGGCCGTGGACGACAACGAGCTGATGACCATCGAGGAACTCGCCGATCGCAGCGGCATCGCTCCCCGCACGATCCGCTTCTACCAGGGCGAGAAGCTCCTCCAGAAGCCCGAACGCGACCGCACCGACGGGCGGGTCGCCCGCTACGGGCCCGCCCACCTCGAGCGCCTGCGCCTCGTCGGCGAACTGCGCGATCGAGGGCTCAAGCTGCCCGCCATCAGGAACCTCCTCGCCGAGGGCGATGCCACCACCCGCGTCGCCGACTGGCTCGGCCTCGACGAGTCGCTGCGCGGCTCGTGGGG
>CALMLJ010000537.1 GCA_937868025.1 uncultured Acidimicrobiaceae bacterium | reverse complement strand
CGTTGATCGTGGTGAACGCCACGGTGCTCGCGACACCGTCGCTGACCGTGAGCGCGACCACGGTGGCGCCGACCGTCGTGAACGTGGCCGACCGCACCGAGGCCGAGGTGCAGTTGGGGACGGTGCGGTCCTGGGTGCCGTTCTGGTCGAGGTCCAGCGTGCAGGTGAGCGGCTGCCCGTCGGGATCCGAGATCGTCCACAGGAGCGGCGTGGTGACCGGGGACGCACCCGACGGCCGAGTCGCGGTGAACGCCGAGATGACCGGGGCGCGGTTCTGGCCCGGTTCGAGCGTGGTCGTCGGGCCGGACCCGACTCCCGGATCGGCCGGGCACCCGCTGAGGACGAGCAGTCCGACCGCAGCCACGACAACAGCTGCCGACCTCCGACGTGTGATCATGGGCTCCCCTCCCGCTTGACGGGAGGAACGCTAGTGGAGGTCAGCCGCGCGTCGAAATGAGGTCGTCGAGGCCGGTCAGCTCGAGCAGCCGGACGACGTTGTCCGACGGGCGGGCGAGCACGAAGTCGACGCCTCGGCTCGAGGCCGTCATCTGCGCCTGGAGGACCAGCCGGAGGCCCGCGGAGTCAACGAAGGTGACCCGCTCGGCGTCGAGGGTCAGCGTGTTCGCAGCGGTGGCGGCGGCTCGCTGCACCGCGCCCTCGACCACGACCACACCGTCGTGGTCGAGCTCACCGGCCAGCTGCACCATCATCGAACCGTCGGCCGCCGTCGTCAGCTCCGCGATGGCGGCTCGACGCGTCATCTTCATGGGTCCCATCCTCACGGTCACCTTCGTTCGCTGGCCGTCCGTCAGCCGGGCATCGTCGGTCCGGGCCCGAAACGCTGCTCGGCCGTTGATACCCGGTGTGGCCCGGTCCAAACATGACGAATCGTTCACCCGCCGACGCCGGCGACTACTCCTCGGGTTCGAGGTGATCGGGGAACCCGAACGCCGCGAACAGGGCCGGGTCGAGGAAGTGGTGGAGGCCGACGATGCGGTGGCCGTCGGTCTCGATGAGTTGGAGGGCGAACGGCCGGCGGGTGCCGTCGGGAGCGAGCTTGTAGGCGCCGAACGCGGCGGTGCCGTTGGCCCTCGTTGCGAGCAGGCGGGAGTCCTTGCACGCGATGCCCTGGCCCAGATACCACGCGGCCATCTCCGACGGGCCCTGCAACCACAAGGCGAACGGCGGCATGGAGAACGTTGCGTCCTCGTGGATGAGCGAGACCAGCTCGCCGATGTCGTAGCGCTCGAACGCATCGACGTAGCGATCCAGCAGCGCAGCGTCGTCGGCGGCGACCGCCACGGGCTCCGACGCCGCGAGCCGGCCCTCGTCGAGGGTGGCACGACTCCGCTGCAGCGCGCTGTTGACCGACGCCACGGTGGTGTCGAGCAATGCCGCGACCTCGTCGGCCTTCCACCGGAGCACCTCGCGCAGGATCAACACCGCCCGCTGCTTGGGAGGCAGGTGCTGGAGCGCTGCCACGAAGGCCAGGCGGATGCTCTCGCGTGACGCCGCGAGCTCGGCGGGATCGCCATCGACGGGGAGCACACGGGAATCGGCGATCGGTTGCACCCACGCGTGCTCGGGCTCGGGCGAACCGAGCACCCCCGCTGCGGTGGAGCTCGGCCCGAGGTCCATCGGACGCGCCCGCCGCTCGCGCCCCTTCAGCATGTCGAGGCACACATTGGTGGCGATGCGGTAGAGCCACGACCGCAGCGAGGACCGACCCTCGAACGAGTCGAGCGACCGCCACGCCCGGACCATGGTCTCCTGGACGGCGTCCTCGGCCTCGAAGCCGGACCCGAGCATGCGGTAGCAGTACCCGGTGAGCTCGCGGCGGTAGTCCTCGAGCTGGCTCTGCAGTTCGGCGGCACTGAGCGCTGCCGTATCGACGGGGGCGCCGGTCAGGTCGGTCATGGCCACATCGTAGGGACCACCACCGACAGCGACCGCTCGGTTCAGACCCGAATCCGCTTCTGTTCCCCCATGCCGAACATGTTGTCGACGGTGACCCGCGCCGCACCCGTGTCGATCTCGCCGGAGTACCGGCCGAACGGGCCGTAGTAATCGGCGAGGAAACTGCGGGGACCGACGTGCTGCTCGTTGCGGACCGTCGGCTCGAACGTCACGTCGACCTGACCGAGCCGGTCACGGACGCGCCACGGACCGTGCACCCCCTTGGGTCGCTCGAACGTCACGGCTCCGAGACGGTGGACCTCGTCGCCGACCCACAGCGCGTTCTCGTTGTAGACGTCGGGGTTGCGCACCTGATTGTCGGTGAGGTTGAACCCGACCACACGACCGGTGCCGTCACGGCTGGCGGCCGTGACCCAGTCGTACTTCATCGGCGAGGGATAGTGGCCCTTGTGGTCGTCGAGGATGAGCACGGCATCGCCGTCGGCGAACTCGACGTGCTCCTCGCCGAGGGTCAGCGCACCGTCGGCGGGCATCATGCACTTGTTCGAGTAGAGCGGGGTGCCGTCGGGAAACGGGTGGCAGATCACGAGGTGCCCGGCCTCGCCGGGTGCGCACGAACCGGCGACGTCGAGCGTCATCGGCGCGACCCCTCGACGGGCCTCCTGCTGTGCCGTGACCCGGAGCCGCCCCGATCGCAGTGAGTTGGTGAAGGTGACCGTGAGTCCGTGCGATCGACCCTGCGACTGGGTGTGCTCCAACCCCTGGGCGACGCGGAGGCGCGCCGACGGCACCTTGTGCTCGAAGCGGTGGACGGTCCCGGACCGCTGCTCGACGGCCACGATCTGGACCAGACCGAGGAGCTTGGCGTCGTAGACCGCGCCGAGCACGAACCAGTGCTCGTTCATCAGCTGGAACGCCTGCCACTCCTTCAACCGCGGGGCGTGGAACGCCCGTGCCGGCCCGGACCATCGGTCGAGCAGGTTCACCTCCGGCACCGGGGCGTCGTAGGTGCCGAACGCGAACTGCCCGCCCGAGACCAGTCGAGCCGGGGGCGGCGTGCGGTCCGGGGGCGGCGGCGTCATGGTCGGCGAGGCTATCCCGCACCCGAAATCGGGCACGATCCGATCG
>CALMLJ010000536.1 GCA_937868025.1 uncultured Acidimicrobiaceae bacterium | reverse complement strand
GTCCGGTGCTTCAAGTTCTACGTCGGCTGCTCCCTGTACGCGTTCTGCCTGTCTCTGATCCTCGGACTCATCATGTTGGTGACGCACTTCATGCAGGAGGTCTCCGGGACGTTGGGTTCGTCGATCGGCGGGATGATCTGGTTCGCTCTCTCCCCAATCGCGGCAGTGTTCCTCATCCACTCCGTGTTCAAGTCCACGGGGGTCGCCTCGCCGTTCAAACCGACAGCCGCCCTCGCCTGGGGCGTCGCTGCGGGCGGAATCGGCGCAGGAGCCCTCTACGGTGCCAACCGGTTGATGCAACGGGGCGCGAACCTCGCTCGACGCGCAAGCCGGACCACCCAACGCTCATCGTCCTCTGCGACGAGGTCGGGACGAAACCGCCAGCAAAGGTCCGACGTCATGACGCCTGCTCCTCGGGGCCGGACCAACCGACGCGAGGACAAAGCACCTGTTCCGCCGCCGCCGGAGGCAGCGCTCTCCGACAGGGACGAGACGGCTCGCCCGACTCGTCGCGACCAGCGCAAGGCAACCGCCTCCAAAGAAGGTGCTCAGCGACGAGCGGCCGCTGCATCGACATCGGCGCGCACCCGACTCGGACGTGCGAGCTCAGTCGGCCGGGCCCGCATCACCAGGCCGGGCGCCGTCGGACTGGCACGCGTTGCAGAGACGTCTGGATCGGTCACGATTCGAGGCGTCGCGTCCTACGGTGCGTACCGGATGGGTCGTCGCGCTGCGCATCACCGCCCGTCGGGCCACACGCCTGAGACCAACCGGCGGATCGGGCGCTTCCGCGACGAGAAGGTGACCCCCAAGAGGTCCGACGTAGCCCGGCAGGCAACGAGCACCCGCAACAACGGAGACAAGGTCGCCGTCCCGTCGGCCCGCAAGCCCCCGCGCCCACGCGGCGTCGATGGCCCGCCCAAAGGCCACACAGCCGCCCGGTCGACAGCAAACCGACCCAGCGCACCACCGCCGCCGGCACAACCCTCGCAACCGCCGAAGAACCGATGAGCCCATCAACAGCACTTCGTCGCCGGCGCGCCGTCGCGTTGCTCATCGTGCCGAGCCTCGTCGCCCTGACAGCCTTCGCTCCCGACGCCCCGTCATCGTCGAGTTCCACAACAGTGCGACAGGGCGACAATCCCGCCAGCCAGCAACGGTCGGCGCGGGCCGCCCTCGACGCCGGAGTGCCCAGGGCGTCCCTCGACGCGTTCGTCACCGAGGCGGCCGCCGCACGACTCCCCTGGCAGGTGCTCGCAGCCCTCGCCACCGTGCAGACCAAGAACGGCACGACCGTGCCGGGAGGCGGTGTCGCTGACGGCGAGGTGAATCTTGTCGAGGACGCCGGCTCGACCAGCCAACGCCAATGGTCCGGACAGTTCCTCATCGACACGTCGACCCCCGGCGCACCTGACACCTCGGGAGCCCAGAGTCTGCCGGTCTCGACCCGCTTCGTGGCGAAGCGCCTCGCCGGCGCCCTCCGCGACGTGGGGAGCTGGAACGAGGAACGGAGCATCCTCGACCAGGAGAACCAGTGGGTCGCCGCGCTCGACCTTCTGCCGGTCTGGGGCGCAGGCTCGAGTACCACCGCCTCTGGCGCCCCGAGTGGACACATGAAACGCGTGTACGACCTCGCCGCGTCTTGGATCCGAGGGCAGGCGTGTCCCCAAGACTCTGCGACGAAGCCCGGAGCCAGTGTCGACGTTGTGGCCCTCACCGGAAGCATGGTGATCGGGTACAAGTTCCACGACGGTGCGGTCCTCAACGACGAGCGAATGGCCAATGCGCAGGCGATCGCCCGGACGGCCATCAGTCTCGGAATGAACGAGCGAGCGCTCGCACTCGCACTCGCGACCGCCAAGGTGGAATCGCAGCTCGTGAACGTCACCGGCGGCGACCGCGACAGCGTCGGACTCTTCCAGCAACGCCCCTCCCAAGGCTGGGGGACAGTCGCTCAGATCATGGACCCGCAGTTCGCGACCACGAGCTTCCTCACCCGACTGGTCCGGGTCCCCGGCTGGGAGACGATCGAGTTCTACCGTGCGGCACAAGCCGTGCAGAGATCCGCCTTCCCCACCCGCTACGGCGACTGGGAGGTCGAGATGACCGCGCTGGCCCGGGCCCTTCTCAGCGCGCTCGGCGGCGAGCAACCAGCGGGCTCCGGCGTCACGGCACCGGGCAGCCCGACCAGCAGCAGTACCCCGCCGCCGGCCGCAGCGGAGTCGACCATTGTGTTCGGTGGACGTCTCGCCGCCGCAGGCGCTTCCACGCTCTCGGAGAAGGCCCCAGGAACGACCGTGATCGCCTCAGACCTGACCACCGCCAGCTACCTCTCGTGGATCGTCAGCACGACCAATCTCGATCCGTACACTCGGATCGTCATCGACGTGCCCCTCGACGACCCACCGTCGACCAGCTTCCCGACCCTGATCACACAGGTATCGGCCGTCACGAGATCCAAGCCCGTCACCTGGGTCAACGGCGACCCGGAACTCGCCAACAGTGCCGAACTCAACGCCGCCCTCGCCGCGGCGACAGGACCGCTGGTGAAGATCCTCGACTGGGCCGGCGAAGCACGAAGCCTCCCCGCAGAAGCCCGTACCGCCAATGGGTACACGCCGAACGGCGTCAGCCGTAGGGCCGAGTTCATCGCGTCAGAGCTCGGCGACGACACCACCGACGCCCCAGGCGACAGTGCGTGCGCCACCAGCGGCAGCGCCGTCATCACCACCGGAATCGACGGTTCCGACCGCCCACCCGCCGACCGCGCCGACATCGTTTCCGCCGCCGGGATCCTGGTTCACCAAGACATCGCCTCCAACGTCAAGGCACTGGTCGCTGCGGCTGCAGCCGACGGCGTGACCCTCAAAGGCGGCGGCTACCGCGACCCAGCCGCGCAGATCGCGACCCGCCGGCGGAACTGCGGCTCGAGCGACTACGCCATCTACCAGGCACCTTCGACCTCCTGTAGTCCTCCGACCGCCCGCCCTGGCCAGTCGATGCACGAGCGCGGTCTCGCCATCGACTTCGAGAACTGCAGCTCGCACAGCACCGCCTGCTGGCAGTGGCTCAACGATCACGCCGGCGAGTACGGCCTCCGGCCGTTCACGAAGGAGCCATGGCATTGGTCTACAGACGGAAGGTGACCTGGTGTCGTCGCGTCGAAGCCATGGCGACAGTGGCAGTCCTCGCGCTCACCGCCTGCTCCAGGGCCGACGAGGTGACCAACGCCGGACAGAACTCTGTGCCCGGAGAGCCAACATCGACCTCCACCACAATCGCCCCTCAACCACCCGATGACCATGTCGACGAACCGGAACCCGACGGAGTCTCCGCGGAACCATGGACACCAGCGGGCCCCGAGGACCTGTCCGCCGTCGACAGGACCGAACCGTTCAGCGTCAGCGCCCACTTCGCATGCTCGTCCGCGGCCCGAGCGACCAACGAAGGCTCGGCCGCCTACCTGGCCCGCCTCGCTCCGCTCGTCACGCCGGCGTTCGGCGAATTCCTCGCCTCACTCTCCTACCCCTCTCCCCCGCCCGCCGGCGACATGTCGAGGACCGAGGCGATCGTCGTCAGCGGCTCCGAAGCGTCCGATGACCTGACCATCAACGCGCTCGGCGGAGGACCCGTCTGGCGCATCGAGTGCTCGACCGCCGACTTCGACTCCGCCGGCCAACTGACCGTGATCCGCACCGGCGTCACCATCGCTGTCCGTCTCGAACAGCAACCAGACGGTACGTGGCTTGCCGCCGGCTACCTCAACTAGCTACCGATCAACCGACCTGTGCGAAGGTCGATTCGTGTCGCTCCGGGTTCAGGGCTTGCGGAGAGCGACACCGGCTGACCTTCCGGGACGAGAAGCACAATCGAGCCGCCACTCCAAGAGAACTCGGAGCCAGGGACATCGAGGGTCGTCGCCTTATCCCCCCGGTACACCACGATCGTCGCCCCTTGGTAGTGATCTAGCGGCGCCTTCAGGAACTCGGAGCCCTGAGGAGCCGACCAGGAGATCGGCTCTCCGCCCTCGTCGGCTGTCTCAACCTCGTCGGACGCGACGCCAATTCCAACCTTGATCGTGAATCCAGTCCCATGCAGTTTCGCCACATTGCCTTCGGTCTGTAGCTCACCGGTTCCGCTCAGATCGATATACGCAGCTAGGTCCTCCGTGATCGTCGGCGGCCTCGGCGTTGAGATGGTGGTCTTCTCTGGGGCGGCGACACCGTCCGGCCGGTACAAGCCGACCGGCGTTGGCCTCGTGTGCCACTCTGAGTAGGGTTCTCTAAAGGTGACTCGCGGCGTGCCGCCTTCCGACGACACCTCTCCGTGGAGCACCGCCAGTTGGAAGATTTCACCGTCGTCCGAGTTGTAGTACCGGACCGGGCCACACATTGCGTTGTCCTCGAGTTCGATTTGGGTGTCATTCACCGGCTTCCGGGAGATCGCCCAGCACTTGAACGTCTTGTCGGTCGAGCCGCCATGGGCGGCGGCTGTCGAGAGCGCCACCTTCGCCGCCGAGCCGAGAGCGGCATCGAGGTCGTCCGAGTCGACGTGTACCCCTTCGAAGCTGAGCTCCGGCCTGCTCGTCGCCTCGGCGTTCGACTTCGGCGATCCTGATGTCGAACGCGAGGCATCATTGCCGCCACAAGCGGCCGCTGCCGCGATCAACCCGATGATCGCGGCAGCGGCCGCCATTTTGCGCGGAGTTCTCATGGCTGCCTCCAATGGTTCGGGGAGCGGGGATCCGTGACCCTACCGGCCGCTGAACGACGTTGTGTTGGGTGCTTCTACCCGGCCTCAGACGCCAGTTGTTCGGCCATCGCTGACGCCGTCGCCTCGACGATGGCCTCGAGGCGGAGTCTCATCTCGGCCAGGGCCGCATCGACTGCGTCGCTGTCGCTGGTCTCCAGCGCGGAGGACATCGCGAGCCACCAGGCGCCTTCGTCCTCATCGTCGCCACGGTCGAAACTGGTAGCCCCCAGCATCGACACCATCGTCGCGACGCGGCGGCCGGTCGCGTCATCTCGCTCGGGTTCCTCCTCGAGCCCAATCAGAGTGTTCAACAGGTCCGAGGCCGCGGACTGCCGCGCGATCAGTTCGAGATCATCCATCCAGGCAGCGACCACCGCGACCGCCCAATGCGGATCGTCCGGGTCGTCGATGATGGTCGCGAGGTCGATCGCGTCCAACAGGTCATCGTCGGCGCCGTCGAGCCATGCTGCCACCCGATCCCAGTCGTCCGACGAATCGAGGTCGAGGCCAACGATCGACAAGATGTCGACCCACTCCCCCGTTGCTTCGACGTAGAGGCCCGCTGTCGCGAGTTCCAAGGCGAGGCGCGCAGCGAACTCATCGTCAGATTCGGGACGAGCGTCACCGGAGCCGTCGTCGAGCATGTACCGGCCGGCCAGCCGGTCAGGGAGCCACATCAGTGGGTGCCACATGACGTCGGGACCGACGCCGGACCACCGCTTCCGCGGGCCATCGGGACCGTCGACCCAGCCGGTCTCAACCCGGGGATACAGCGGCAATGGAACCGCGCACATCGCGCTCGTGAGAATCTCGTCCTCATTCAGCCCCGTGAGCTCGCGGAACTCGGCGTAGCGGAGGGCTCGCTCGACGGGCGAATGCGCGACAAGCAGCGGTTCGCCGGCAGCCGCCAGGCACGCACGCAAGCGGAACGGGCTCGACAGGCCCGCGTCCTCGAGATCGTTTTCGGTCATGGGTCGAGCCTCCCGGCGAGTACAGCGTCTTCAGCAGGAACATGCGTAGATGCCGCCAGCTCAGAACCGGCCCCGCACAGGTTTCGTCGGACGGCTTCACCACGCGCCCGTTCCTCCCCCTCCGGCAGCATGAGCAGCTTCTCGGGCCACGCATCATCGTGAACCCAGGTGAGGTGCCCCATGTGCCGCGACAGCATCACGCACAACCGCCCGAGCGAGAGGGCGTGCTGCGACGGTGCTCGAGAGAAGTCGGCCGGGGCGTCCGCCGGCGGGTCGACCAGGATCTCGCACATGGGGTCGAGCGAGACGACAGCTGGCCACTGGCCACCTTGGATCTTGTCCGCTGTGGCCACAGTGATCCGCTCAAGGCCACGAGCGGCGAGGATCGAGCTCACCGTCGACACCTCGGCGTTTCGGGCCAACACGACGGCAACGTCGCCCTGGTCGAGTTGACGCACGGTGGTGCCGAGCGGCGTCGATTCGCGGTACAACCTGCCGACATACTGCTCGGCGAGGTCCGCGACATGGGCGAGCCGATCGAGAGTGGCGCGTTCGGCACCGAGCTCCTCGGGCCGAATCGAAGCAACGTTGACGCACCGGATCTCACCGAGCTCTCCATCGAACCCCTCGACGGAGCGGGCGGGACGGACAGAGGTGAACTCGAAGTCGTAGAGGCCGCCGATCACCTCGACGGTTCGAGGACCAAGGCGCCACGTCACATCGATCTGGAAGCGGTGAGCATCGGGTCGAGTCACGAAGACCTCTGGGGCACGCGAGTGAGGCCCAACGTCTCCGTACAGCGACGTCTCAGACACAACGACGGGCCCGATCTGGCCGGGGTCGCCGACGAGGAGGATCTGCTTTGCCCCTTCCGCTGCGTTGGCAACATCGGCGAACGTGGCCTGATACGCCTCCTCGACGATCAGCACATCGGGCCCCTGCTTCTTGGCCGCACACGATGCGAGGGTCGAAACGACGATGGGGTCGATGAGTCCGGCTTCGTCCCCGTCTCCTCGGCAGACCACTCCGACCGGGCGCGTCGACGGGTTGCTCATCGAGAGCAGGACGGGGCGGTCAGTTCGTTCCGCGATCCGCTCGGCGATCGATACCGCCTGACTCCGCGTCGGCGTCGCCACGACGATCTTCTCGATGCCCGCTCGGTCCGCGAGGTGCTTGACCACATCGGCCAGCAGCTCGGACTTGCCCGACCCTGGCGGAGCATTCACGACGGTCGCGATCTCCCCCGACCACACCGAGTGGAGCGCATGGGCGGTGGCGGAACCTTCCACCAGGGGACGAGTGGGTTTCGTCGATACGGTCGGTGGCCGGTGCAGTCCCATGGGCCCACTCTGGGGCCGCTCTGTTGAACTCCCAACCACGTCATGGTCGGCCACCAGTTGGCTACATGGCTTCATGGCTACTTCGCCGAGCGCGCTCATCGTTCGGCCGCCGCTGCAACATCGGACGGGACCGGTCTCGGCGATCTCGTCCTCGCCGCGTCAGTCCACCAGTCACTCAACCGATTGCTGAACCCGTCGCCGAGGTATGGCGTGCACGTCGCCAGCAGGGTCGTGCGTTCCGCCAGGGCGGCCCTCATCGGGGTGAACCGTCGCTGTCCGCTCGAGGACGAGTGCACGGAGCCGGGAGCGAAGACGCCGACCAATCCGGAGGAGTTGACCGTCAGGTGAGTGAGCACTCCCCCGCCGACCGCGACGCCTGATCCGTTCGGCATGAACGACACGTCGCCGATCTTGAGCGTGCACGGCGTCGTGAGTGAGCAAGCGATGGCCCCATCGCTCGTCTCCCCGATCGGGTCGGCGACCACGACGGTCCCATCTGCGACGAACTCGTGGCGTGCCAAGGGGTCGAACACCTCGACCGCTGCCCAGGCGGTGCAGATCGCTTCCGAGGCAAGGAAGGCCACGTTGTTCGTCGCGGCTCGTGATCGAGTCGTCCGAAGCGCCTGGCTGAGCTTCAACTCGTTCTGCGCGATCGACTTCAAGGCGTTGCGGATCATCTGGTCCTTGAGCCTCTCCCCGTCACGGTGCGCCTCGGTTGCAAGGCCACTGGCCAACGCCAGATCGCAGAGCGCCACGATCGCTCCCGGGCCAGGGGCCAAGCCGAAGGCCTTCCTCCACTCATTGAGGTCGGAGGTGTCAACGCGTGCGTGGTACTTCCGCGCAAGGCAACGGCTCAACACGGCGATGCGGGTCGACGCCGGCAGGGCAACACACGCTCGGGCGAATCGTCCCGTTGGTCGATGTTGACGTTCGAGCTCACGAACCAGGATCGAAGCTGTGTCGTCGTCGGCGCACAGCACCGTGGTGTCGCTCCTGGTCGAACGCAGATGTCGGCCGATCGTCGCGAGTCCGGGACCGCTCACCACTTCGACGACGGTGCCTTCGTTGATCATCATCAAGGCCCCGTTACGCCGGAAGACCAACACAACTTCGGGACCCTCACTGCCCTCCTGGGCTGTCGGGCGCGGAAGGGCGGCGCCGCTCATGCGGACGGTCGGCGCTTCGGAGTCGGCTGAATCCTTCATCGCAGATGGATGTGGGTGGTTCTCGCTCGATCCCCACCCATCAGGGCGGGAACGCTCGGCAACGCGGTGACGCCAACCGCAGGTCGTCGGTTGGCTGCCTGGCTGCCTACTTCGCTGCTTGGCTACATGGCTCCATGGCTATCGCCCTCGCCGACCTCTCCCCTCTGTTGCCGCTGGTCAGGTGCGCTTGTTCCGTCGACGCTGTCCTGTCTCCCTAAACGTCTCGTGCCCTTATTGCCTGCCTGCTCCGGTGCTAGAACGGGGGAGCGAGAGCGCAACATCCAGGCCCGTCGATGCCTCATGGCTGCATGGCTGCATGCCTGGCTACAACGCTGCAGCGCCTCACACCTCTGTTGCCGCCCAGTTCGCATCCAACCTCCGTCGAACGTGCGCGGTTAACCTCGCCCGCCATGGCACAGCCCACCGTCCTCGTGTTCGCGTCACAGAAGGGCGGCGTCGGCAAGACGACCGTCGCGACCGGAATCGCATCGGTCCTCGGAGCCCGCGCCGCCGCCAAAGGGAAGAGGGTGTTGATGGTCGACCTCGATCCGCAGCATCACGCGACCATGTCGCTCGGTGTACGACCGGTCGAAGGCTCCACCGTCGGCGACCTCCTCCGAGACTGGTGCGACGGTTCGCCTCTCAACGCTGCCGCCAGCGTCGTCGAGACCGACAGCGCTGGTGTATCGCTGCTGCCAGCCGGCACCGCGACCCTTGCCCGTGCAGCCAGCGACCTGATGCGCGAACCCGCACGCCTCAGCGCCCTCTCCGACATCTTGGCCACCGCCGGCAGCTTCGACGCCATCATCGTCGATACTCCACCGAACCTCGATGGCCTCACGCAGACCGCCGTCGCTACTGCTCGAGGTCGTGGGGGAGTCGTCGGTGTCACCGGAGCGACGCCCCTCGAGATCAGCGGGGTGCTCACGCTCCAGGAACTCCAACGGCGCATCCTCACTGCAATGCCTCGCTCGTCGCGGTGGCTGGGAGTCGTGGTGAACAAGTGGGACGGCCGACGGACCCTCTCCAAGGAGATGTACCGCGAGCTGGTCGAGAGAAAGCTCGTCCCCATCCCCATCGTGATCCCAGTCAACGTCAGAGTCGCCGAGCTGACGGACGGTCGGGCCCGCATCACCGGTTTCGAGGTCGACGAGGACGGCAACAAGGTCGCCGACACTTCCGACGTGTTCGGCGCGATCGCAGATCGGCTCGTCAAGCGATGAGCGCCGCAGCGCCGCGGAGCCGGTCCATGATGCTCGACGACTTCGTCACCGACACCGGGGGAGGGCTGGACGACCTTCTCCCGGCCCCGCCGCCGGCCTCGGACTCGAAGAGCGCAAGCACCCGTGCTCCGGCCCGTACCCAGAAGAAGGCGGCCGCGCAGCCACCGGCGAGCACCAGGTCCGCTACGCCCACAGCGACACCTGCTGGGCCGTCCAAGAAGACCCCAGCGAAGAAGCAGACGCCCGCCAGACCATCGGCCTCAGCGCCCCCGACGCCCCCCAAGGCTCGAACCAAGTCCACGGAGTCCACGGTGCCCGCGCTCGCCACCAAGACGAGGAAGAAGCCGGCCTCCAAGGCCCCCTCCAAGACCGAGAGCGCGCCGATCGAAACGAGTCCGCCCGCCGCGCCAGTCACCCACGGCGACGCCGGCGGGACAACGCCAGCACCGAAGGTGTCGGCCAACCGCCCCGTCGGCGACGTCGCAATGCTGTCGATCAGGATCACGCCGGAGATGTCCCAGGCGCTGGCACTGTGGTCGCTGCACCAGCTCGAGTCTGGCGCCCAGCTCACCCGCGTCGGCCTTGTCGACGCGGCCGTTCGGTCATGGGACGACAGCCTCACCGACGAACTGGTGGCCTGGGCGGTCGACGAGCCGATCGTCGGAGCGAGCTCAGAACGGATCGTGACCCGGGTCCCCAGTGACCAGCACCATCGGCTCAAGGTTGCGCTCGCCCGAATCCAAGTGGAGACCGGATACAAGATCTCGTTGCAGGCGATGATCACCTGGCTACTCCGCCGGATCATCGTCGACGAGCAGGCGGACCAGCCGGCGGGGGAGTAGGGCCACGTCAGCTGCATGGCTACATGGCTACAGGCGGGAACCGGCGCGACCCGTCCCACATGCATCGCATGAAGCCGCGCCTCACCCCCGACCACCCGACGCTCCGATGATCAGCTCCATCTTCCGGGAGCTCGTCCCCTTCACCGAGGCCAACGAGTCACGCCAGTTGGCCGAAAGCGCCGAGGCTCTCAGTGACCTTCTCCGGATCATCGACATGCGGATCTGGGAAAGTGCCGCCGAGGGATGCCTCGACGCCATCGAACTCCAGGACGTGATCGGCAACACCATCGACCTCACGGCCCAGCACATCAGCTTCATCGGAGAGCAGGTTCGCCTCGGAGAGACTGACCTCGGGACGACCTGAGCCAGTCTGGACGCGAGCACCCGAACGCAACATCGCCGCACGCCACTCCTCGCCCAACTTCTGCTCGACGGCGTTCATCAGCGACCACTGGCCGTCCACGGATACGACGACCCGCCCAGGGAACACCAGAGCCAGCGCTACGCCTTCAGCGTCCGCCTCACCGGCCTCGAGCAGCTCGTATGACCCCAAGGCTGTCGCCGCCAACGACGCAGACGTTGTCGCTACCGCTGCTCGCACAGCGCCGGGAGCGGCGACTCCGGCGCCCGAGATCTCGGCCACGAACGCGACCGGAGCAGCATGTGACGCCAAAGGGTCTGTAGTGCAGTGAAGGTCCATGTCCTCTGTGTGGGTCGTCCTCGCCCGGTTCCCACCCGCCGCGATCTACGCATGTTCCAGGCGTGGCAGATCGAACCCCGCGCCAACAGCAGACCGCAGACATCGAGGAGTGGATCGCCGGACGCGGCTCCACCATCGTTGCAGGGCTCCTCCTCGCCCTCGCCGTCACCGGGATCCTCTCCATGGTCGGCGTGCTGTGACGCGGCGCATCGTCGGCGAAGCGGGCGCCGCGCTCGCCGACGCCCCATGGGCCGCCAACCGTGAAGTCGCCGCGATCGGACGCGTCGGAGAGCGGCGCACCGCCGAGATCCTCGACCGTCTGGCTTCCGACTCCACCGAGGACGGCAGGCGGGTGGTCACCGTGCTACACGATCTCAAGATTCCGCTCAGTCGAATCACGGCCAACATCGACCACGTCGTCGTGGCCGGGGGAGCGATCTACCTCGTCGACTCCAAGGCCTGGAAGCCCGGGTTCTACGTCACGATCGCTGGCCACACCTACCGCTCCTTCCGTCGCTTCGAGCACGCCGACAAGAAGACCATGGAGATGGCCCGCCAAGCCGTCGACGGCTACCTGAAGAACCGAGGCGTCAAAGCCACCGTGACCGGGTCGACCGTCGTCGTCTGGCCGACGAACGGCCATTCCCGCCTCCGCCTCGCACTCCTTCGTGTTCCAGGAGCCCGGCCGATGTCGGGCGATCGTCTGGCCCGACGCAGCCGCAGCCTCTTCAGACCCCACCCCGGCGACCATGACCGCATCGTCGCTGAGCTCGGTCGGCTCGTGAACGGGACGCGCCGAACGTAGCGACGAAGGATCAGGTAGGGGAGCAACCCACATGCTCTCCATGAGTGCACCAACTCCGAATCGCGTGAGACCAGGCCAACCCGACGGCGGCCAGTTCACGGCCCTACGTCGAAAGGAAGCCACCGGCGTCCGACTGTGTGCCGACGTCCCCGAGCTGGACCTAGAGCCGGTCCAGGGTCCCCGCGACGGACGCTGGGAGCAGTCACTGGCCCACCAGGCGTATACCCGAGCCGGACGGCTTGTGGGCCAGTCCCAGCTGGTCGTGGACGCGGCATGCCGCGAGTTCGCCCGATTCCACGGGATCCCCGACTGGATGCCCCACTCCTGGTTCGACCGGGCCTTGATGCGCATCGAAGACGGGCTCGACCCCGTGCCCCCGCCTCCGACCCCGCCCACGCCACGGACGCCAGTCGAGCAGTACGACTTCGACGACGACGGTCGCAACAGTCAGCTCGACGACAAGATCGATCTCGAGATCGCCAACTGGCACGGCGAGCGGTCATGACGACCCATCGCGTGCCCGCCGGCACCCCAACAGGCGGACGCTTCGCACCGGTGGGTCGGACCGAGAGCGAAGTCGAACTCGCAGCACCGGACACATGCGGCGACGCTCCACTCCAGGCGTACTGGTGCGACAGTCCCACCGACCTGCGGAAAGCACTCGCCAACATCCGGCGAACACGACCAGCGCAAGCATCCATCGAGATCCGCACCCGCGTCGGAAGCCGCACGCGATGGTCGAACATGCCCGACATCCGCCCTCCCGCCGGAACCGTGCTCTTCATGGACGTGACCAGTGGCTTCGCCACGCTCAACATCACCGAGGGTCGCGTCGTCTGCCGTCCGCGATCACGGTGGGGTAACCCGATCAAGGTCACCGGCCCAGCCGAGGTGCATCTCGACATGCCCAACTTCGCCGACCAACCCAAGGTCTCCGTCACCGTGGACGAGGGCCCCAAGGGAGGACTGCCGACCATCACGATGAACACGGCAGGACTACACGAGAACAGCCGCCTCACCGTCTGGAACCGTGGCGTCGACGTCGACGTCCAGGTTGTCGACGTCGACGAGGACACCGGCGCCCCCGCGACCTGGGTCACGCACGCAGAGGACTGAGCCCCCGACGCCTACCAGCCGCCGGGCCGTCGGCCGCCGCCCACCCGTGATCGCGGGAACCGCTGATGGACCAGCAGCATCATCCAGTCGGCGTGGAACCTGACGAAGTCCGCCGGCTCAGCTCGGTCGATGTCGCCGGTCGACCACTCCCACGACTCCAACCCGACGGAGCGCACTGCGACCATCTCCTGACCGATGTCTCCGATGCCGGGGGCTTCGAACGTGTCGACGCGGGGGTGCCCGACGACGATGCCAACTTGGCCAGGCTCATACGGCGGGTAGACGATGACGAGGTCGCCGGGCGCAAGCGGCGCTGACCCAGCGGCGGGGGAGTGGGCCGTCACCAGATGCTCCGGTACGGTCGGCTCGTCAACTACAGCACCTTGGGGCCGAACTCGAAGGTGCTGTAGTTGGCCCCGCCACCGGAGCCTCGATCCTCGCGGTTGTACTCGTCGTTCGCGTAGCCGACCCCACCCGAACCTCGCGTCCACTCCACCTTGGCGAGAGCACCGAAGAACACGCCGGCGAGAGGCGAGTTGTGCGCATGGTCGATTGCGTGATTGTTCTCCGGGACATTCCAGATGACCGTCCGTCC
>CALMLJ010000535.1 GCA_937868025.1 uncultured Acidimicrobiaceae bacterium | reverse complement strand
TGCCGTTCGTGCCGGTGCCGGACTCCACGATGCGATACCGACCGTTGCCGAGCGAGGCAGGAACCACGAACTGGACATCGCCGCTTGCAGGGTACGGGCCGGTGTAGACGACCACGGAGGGACCGCCGGCGATCGGAACGAGCGTGACGGTGAGCGGCTTCGTCGTGTCGAGAACACCGAGCAGGGACCAGTCGACCGTCTCGCCCCGCTGCGCCGAGATCGTCACGCGGTCGGTGCACCGACCACCGGGGAACCGGACGACGAGCGTGATCACACCGACGCCCGAACAGTTGGGCGACGACACGGTGATGTTGTAGGTGCCCTCGGGGTAGTTGGCCGGGATCGTGATGTTGGCGCTGAAGAACCCGTTCGAGTCGGCAACCGCGGTCGCGAGCACGATCGGCGGACCGCTGAACTGCGCGATGCGGATCGTGACGGTGTCTCCGGGATAGGCGAGACCGGTGATGATCACCGTCTGGCCCGGCGCTGCGCTCGTGACGTTGATGGCCAGATCGCGCGGGATGTAGTCGTCGCAGGACCGTTGGGCCCGCGTGGCGACACCGGAGCGGGAGCCGTCGACGCTCGGCGCGGCGGACGCCTGCGGGGCGAACGCTGCAACGACGAAGACAACGGCAAGGAACCCGCCGATGGTTCTACACACGCTCTTCACTCTCATCTTGCTCCCATCGAACTCACCCGCCGCGACACCAGCCAACCCCCACGCGCCGTGCCCAGAGCACAAGTGTGGCTGAAAAGCATTGATAAATCCATCCCTAAACCCGTCGCTCCCAGGCTGGGCTCATTTGCTCTCACTCAAAGTGAGAATCGTTTGTCCGGCGTCACTCAACGTGGCCGTCGCCGTCGATCCGGCCACGCGGATTCCAGGGCCGGGCACGATATCCCCCGCCGCGCCGTCGACGGCGACGTTGAAGCTTCCTGGATTCACCATCGGTTGCCCGCTGACGTGAAGGCGATACGTCGACCCGGGTTCGACATCGCCCTCGAGCTCGACTCTGACCGTGACGGACCCTCCCGGTGGGATCTCGACCCGCACGGTGTGCCGCCAGACATTCCCCTCGCGTACCGGACTCACATCGGTGTCGACACCGTCCACCGTCGCCTGCGTCGCCTCGAACGGCGTCACGATCGCCAAGTCGGAGATGTTGGTGCCGAAGGGGAGGTTGGCCGAGTTCCCGATGACGTAGGCAGGAAGGCCTGTTGCGGGGGCATCGTTCTTCAGCGTCACACTCACGGTCGAACGAACTGCGCCGTTGGCGCTGTTCCAGTCGACGGCGTAGGCAACCGAGCGGTGGAGGAACGTGTCGATCTTGGACGGGTTGGCGTTTCGTGTCACGACGGCCAGCAGGTCCTGACCCTCGACCGCGGCGAACCCGTTGTCGAGGCCGAGCCGCGACAGGAGCGGTTCGTCTTCGGGATGGAGCGACACCATCCGGAATCGCCCCTCCTTCACGAGCGGACCGAATCGTGCCCCGAGGTCGGACGGACCCGGCAGGGTGGTAGCGACCAGCTTCTCGAACACGTCCTGCACGAGATCGGTCACCGCCTCGTCGGCTGCGGATTGCGTTGGGTAGGCAGTGAACTGATCTCGTGTGAGGAACTGCACAGCGTTGTCACTCGTCAACTGTTGACCCAGCCCAGGGATCGAGATGGGCCCCGTGACGGAGAGCATCGCCGCCAGGGCGAACGGATCGGCGTAGATCACCCCGTCGACCGACCGACCGACAGCGTTTTGATAGAGCCGGGCCGCCATCTTCGCGTCGGTTGGAAAGTCGATCGATGCGCCCCAGTTCTGGGGGAATTTCGCGGGATCGAGGGCCAGAACGCTTGGCGGAAGGTCACCACTTTCAGCGAGCGCCCCGGCGAGCTCAGGACGACTCAGCTCGAGCGGGCGATCGACCCTCGTCAATGACAGCGTGCCGTCAACGATGCTCACCTCCGCCACGTTGCCGATATGACCGCCGAGGTCGCGCAGCTCGGCAGGGTTGCCCAACAGCAGGAGGTACCTCCGCTCGCCCGATCCACCGAACATCGACGGGCCGTGCTCGAGGGCGAGCGCCGCGAGCGCGGTCTGGCTCTGTAGGTCGGCGACCTTGTCGTCGAACTCGTCGAGACGGGTCGTCAGCGGCTGGACGATCCACGGCGTCCGGATCCGGTCGACCTTCTCGCTCGCATCCGCAAGGCGTTCGGCGACCTCGAGCACGGGTTCGCGCATGCCAGCCAGCATCGCCAGGTCGACACCACCGCCCTCACGACGGATGCGGCTGTAGTCGACCTCAGCAGACATCGTGGTCGCGGCTTCAGTCAGCGACGCACCCGCCCTCGACACCGCGGGAATCACTGCCAGGTTCTGACTCAGCAAGGGCACGAGTCGCGTCGGGTAGAGCCACCACTTCGAAGTCGTGTCCGAGACCTTCTGGAAGTCACGTCGTGCTCGCTCGAACTTCAGGCCGGCGGAGCCGGTCTCGCCGGACTTCGCGAGCGTGACGCCTTGAGCGGTTGCGTTGACAGCGGCCTCGAGTGGCGACACCACCGTGACGGCCTCGTAGACCCCAAGTCCGACACCGACCGCACCGAGGAGGAGGGCAATACCGACAGCTCGACGACAGAGCTTCCGCGACCGGGTACGACTCATTCGATACCCCGACCAGAGAACGAATCCGGCCGCGACAGCAGCGATCAATGCCGACGATCCGACGAAGAGATCGACCTCCAGCCGCAGGCAGGCCATTGCGACGAAGACCCCGATACACGTGCCATACAGCCGGTTCCTCAAGTTCCGACCGACCAGGAACACCGCCATGAGGAGTGCCGTTGCGCCGAAGATCAACCCAAGGCCGATAGAGCCTGCCGTAGCGACCGCCGCTGCGATGATGAGCGCCCATCGCCGCGAGCGCGACGCCGCCATGCCGAGCGCTCCCACGAACAACGCCCGGTAGGCAGCGTCGATGACCGAATGTCCTGTGGGCTCACCTGGACTGAGAACGCCGAGGATCGCGCCGCCCGCGATCATGCCGATCAGCACGTACTTCTGGGCAGGGGACAAGACACTCCGACGACGACGCGGCGAAACGACGGGCTCGCTACTCACGACCATGGAAGATCCGGCACCGGTGCTCATCGTTTCGAGTTGGTCGACGCGCTGGAACGAGGAGGAGCGACGATCACCACGTCAGGGTGGTGCGCACGGACGACGCCGACCAGACGGTCGAATTGCCCACGGTCGAACGCCGACCCCTCGCGGCGCACCCGGT
>CALMLJ010000534.1 GCA_937868025.1 uncultured Acidimicrobiaceae bacterium | reverse complement strand
ACCTCCCCGCCGTCTCGTTCCTCGACCCGCCCTATGCCGGGCCGTGGCAGGCCGACGATCATCCGCACGCCGATCCCGGTGCCGGCCAGCGGTTCCTCCGCGACGTGTTCCAGGCGTTCGCCGAATCGCCCTGCTGGGAGAACGGCCTGTTCCTCCTCACCTACGACGAATGGGGTGGCTTCTTCGACCACGTCGCGCCGCCGGTGTTGCCCGATGATCGGGCGACGAACGACGACGCCACCAACTACGGGCAGGCCGGCTTCCGGGTGCCGACGATCATGGCCTCGCCGTACGCGATGCCCGGCTTCGTCGACCACCGCACCTACGACCACACGTCGATCATGCGGTTCCTGCAGTGGCGCTTCCTCGGTGCTCCCGCCGAGGGTCCCGGCGATGACGGTTCGCCGTGGGCGCTCAAGGTGCGCGACCGCTTCGCCAACAACATCGGCAACTCGCTGGCGTTCGAGCAGCCGGATCCGACGATCTTCGACATCGGCGACCTGCCGCTCCGCTGGCCCACGGCGTGGTGCGACGGCACCGCGCAGCTCCCGGCGCCGGGCCGACCCGAGGCCCACCCGACGGCGACGAACGTCGCTCCGACAATCCTGCCCGGCGTGGTGGGCCCGGTCCCCGGCGAGGAGCAGACCGAGGGCGGCCCCGGCGTCGACTTCGCCGACCTGCTCGAGTCCGGGTACTACGAGCGGGCCGGCCTGCCGACCGAGCCCAGCTCGATGGCACGCATCTGGGCGACGCCGAGCTCCTGAGCCTCCGGTCAGACCGTCGGCCAGAGGTTGACGGTGGCGTGGATTCCGCCGTCGGCGGAGATCGTCTCGCCGGTGATCGCGCTGGCGGCGTCGCTCGCGAGGAACGCCACGACCGCGGCGACCTCCTCCGGTGTGCTCAGTCGGCGGGTCGGGATGACGGCCATGACCTCGTCGGCGACGCCGGGCTTGGCGAGGTTCTCGCGCCACATCTCGGTCTCGACGACGCCGGGCGCCACGGCGTTGACCCGCAGCCCGGCCGGACCGAACTCCATCGCGAGCGCCCGGGTCATGCCGTCGAGTGCAGCCTTGGTCGCCGCGTAAACGCTTCGGCGGGGCGCGCCCCGCAGGCCGCTGATCGAGCTGATATTCACGATCGAGCCCGAGCCCGCCGCCACCATCGTCGGGATCGCGGCAGCGCTCGTGAGCAACGCCGACCGGACGTTGACGGCGAACAGCTCGTCGATCTCGGCCGCGGTGATCTGGTCGGATGGCGTGCGCAGTGCCATACCGGCGTTGTTCACCAGCACGTCGAGGCGACCAACGAACGCGTCGATCGCCTCGGCAACGGCAGCCGTGGGTGCGTCGGCATCACCGAGATCAGCGACGACGACGACCGGGTCGTTGGTCAGCGTCGATGCAACGGCGTCGAGCTCGTCACGGCTGCGGGCAACGAGCGCGACCCGATGGTCGGCGGAATCGAGGGCTCGTGCGATGGCCGCGCCGATGCCGCGACCGGCTCCCGTGACGATCGCGGTGCGTCGACCCGGCGAGATTGAGGTGTCCATCGCGTCCATCGCCGGAGCCTACGACGCTCACGGAGCTCGGTCAGGAGGGGTCGACGAGGTCCTCGCCATCGGCGTCGCGGTGCGGGCTGGACTCGTGACCGCGAGGCATGACGCAGATGCGCGGACGACCTTCGAGCACGCCGCCGTCCCACAAGCCGCACACGCGGTAGCCGTACTCCTTGGTCCGCCGCCGCCGCTCCTGGATCGCGTCCCGCTCCGTGAGCAGGCTCCCCTCGATGTGCACACGCGGAGCCTGCCCGGTGCGGGCGACCGCCGGTTGGCGCGCAGGTGTCCGCTGGGTGAATTCACCTCAGGC
>CALMLJ010000533.1 GCA_937868025.1 uncultured Acidimicrobiaceae bacterium | reverse complement strand
GTCACATGCACGGGGGCCAGTCTGGCAGACGGTCAGGTGGGGTCGGCGGGATCGAACACCGGCATGACGTCCTCGCAGCCATCGAGGGCGGGGCCGGGCGGGATGACGCAGATGGATTGACGTGTGCCCCGCCACCCGTCTGGGGTCTGGACGAGCTGGATCCATCGACCCCCGACCTCGGGCACGCCGGACTCGATGTGAGCCCACACTTCCTCGTCGTCGGTGACCCTGACGTCGGTGACCGTTGCGGTGAGGTTGGCGTCGGTGACGTAGGTGGCACGGAGTGTGTCGATGCTCTTCACGAAGGCAGGACTTGCCCCGTCGACGAGCGTGTCGAGCGCCACCGGCCCCGGCCGGAGCACGGGCAGGATGAGCTCGGTCGCCACCTCGACCATGTCGGCGGATGCGGCTCGCCCGATCGTGGTGGGGTCGACGGAGTTACAGGCCGGGTCGGTCAGCCATGGATACGGCTCGGTGGCGGAGGTCGTCCACACCTCGCGTCCCTCCGCATCGGTGGCCGTCACGGTGGTGGTGCCCGACGGCAGCTGGGCCAAGCTGCGCTCGTCAGGGTTGGGGACGGGTGTGCCGAAGAGGGGGACGGCGGCGTCGTCGGACGTGATGCGGTCGGTGGATCCGTCGGGAAAGGTTGCGGTGTAGGTCAGCGGTCTCCCATCGGTGAGGACGAGGACCGCCGGGTACTGCACCATTGCGGTCGAACCGTCCTCGCCGGCTGCGAACGGGGAGATATCGAGCACCGCCGGGAGGTCGAGGTCCGGGGTGTACACGTCGACGTTCTTGCCCACGTAGGTCCGTGACACGAGGTACTCGACGTCGAGCGGCCCGGCGGGTGCGCACGTGTCGGACCGATGGAGCAGGCGGTCGGAGCCGAACGGGCCGAATGGGCCATGGCGCGGGTCGCCCGCTCCACTGCCGGGTTGTGCTGCGGGCACCCCGACCGTCACGGTCACGGGCTCGCCGTCCAACATCCGCCGGCCGACGACGGGGCCGTCGCTCGCGGGTCCTGCGCCGTCGGCGACCGGCAGCGATGTGGCGGTGCTGGGCGCTGTCGTGCGGACCGCGAGGGCGTCGTCGCTGCCATTGCCGGCCGTCACACCGACGATGATCGCGACCGATGCGGCGACGGCGAGCGCTGCGAGCGTCGATGTCCGACGACCACGGCCTCGGCGCTGTCGGCGCTCGTGCCGTTCGACGATGGTCTCGATGGGCGGCAGCGGCGGCCGGAGTGGTTCGGCGAGGGTGGCGAGCGCCGAGATGAGGGGGTCGGACGGGTCGATCTCGTTCATGGTTGGCCTTCCCGGAGCTGGGGGAGTGAGGCGGAGTGATCGTCGGCACGGGGGCCGTCGTCGGGCGTCAGCTGGACGCGCAGCGCCGCGAGTCCTCGGTGGAGGAGCGATCCGACCGTGCCGGGTGCGCAGTTCAGGGCGTCGGCCGTTTCGAGTTCCGACCAACCCATCGTGACCCGCAGGACAACGGCGGCGCGCTGGCGGGACGGGAGCGTCTGGAGGGCGGCGCGGAGCATGAGGGCGTCGGCGATACCGCCGGTCGAGTCGGGTGAGATGTCGCGTCGCCGCCCGTCGTCGGGCAGCTCCCGGCGCAGCCGGCGGAGGCGGCCCACGCTGCCGTTGATGACGCTCCGCCGTACGTAGGCGCCGGGTTCGTCGACGTGATGGCGGCCGAGCAGGGCGGCGAACGCGTCTTGCACGACGTCCTCGGCGGTGGCGGTCGAACCGGTCATCAGGGTGGCGAGCGCGACGAGTCCGCCGTACTCGCGCTCGAAGGTCTCGACGAACCAGGGAGGTGGGTTCACGGCGGTGGTCTCCTCATGGGCCCCTACGACGCGGCAGCGGCGCGATCCCTTGCAGCCGAACCAAAGAATTTCAGATGCCGAGGCAGTGCCGCGCTGTCGAGCCGAGCCGGTTCCCCGGCTACGCTACGAACGGATGTTCGTTGACGCCGACCCTGTCGCCGAGAAGGCCGAGCTGCCCCGGTGGGCTCGCGGGCTCAATGAGTCCCAGGCGACCGCGGTCTCCCACGAGGGGCCGTCGCTCCTGGTGGTGGCGGGTGCCGGCACGGGCAAGACGGGCACGCTCGCGGCGCGGGTCGCTCGCCTCATCGAGG
>CALMLJ010000532.1 GCA_937868025.1 uncultured Acidimicrobiaceae bacterium | reverse complement strand
TCCAGCTCTGGCAGATGCCGACCAACATCCTCGGCGGAGCGCTCTTCCTGCCACTGATCACCGGGCTCGGGTCCGCGTCGGAGCTTGGCCGAATCAACCGGGCTCGGGCCCACATCCACGCCGACGACGCTCCGACGCGCCGCGAGCTGGCCCGCGAGGAGGTGCTCCGAGCCACCCGCCAGGCCGAGCGGTCGTCGTGGTCGAGTGGCTTCCTCGCCGAGTACCCCTCGGGATGGGGTCCGTCGCCATGGGTCCGGGCGCACGTCGACCTCCTCGCCGGCCGCACCGACGCTGCGATCGACGACCTGGCCGATCTCGCGGACGGGCGCTCGCGGCACTGGTTGCTCGATCGCCCTGACCACCCCGAGATCGACCTGCTTCTCACGATGGTGCCGCCCGTCGCGGCGGACGGCCTGGCCGTGCTCGAGGCCCGGGTGCATCACGGCAGCCCCGAGGATCTGGTGGCGCTGGCGACGGCGATCTTCGTCGCGGAGCAATCTGCGGAACCGCTGTACCTCGGCGCCGCCGGGCTCGCCGTCCGCGGCCTCGACGACGAGGCGATGCTGTGGCTGCACCGTGCAGTCAACGTGGCGCCCGACCCCGGGCGGATGGCCGTCGACCGGGAGTTCCACGGTTTGCACCGCCGGTCCGACTTCCAGCAGCTGCTCGGCGTTGCCCAGCGTGCCGTCGTTCCAGGGGCGGCACGATGAGGACGGACCGGCCCTTGTCGGCGGCGCCTGCCGCACTCGTCGCGGGCGGCGGCCTGCTGCTGGCGGCGTCGGCGTTCCTCTCGTGGCTCTGGAACGGCGCCGGCTCTGCGATGTCGTTGCGCGACCTCGGCGATTTCCTCCTCGGTGATCGCTGGCCGACGACCTCGCGGTGGTTCGGACTGCTCGCCTACGTCATCCCCGTGTGCGGCGGCGTCGCGATCATCGGCGCCGGGTTGCGGATTGGCGTGGCCCGGCGGGTGCTGGCTGCCGCAGGGCTGCTTGCTGCGGTACTGCTCGCCGTGGCGGCGGTGCTCTTCACCGTCCGGACGCGGCTGCCGGGGCCCGGTTTCGCCCTCGCCGCAGTGGGTGACGGGCTCATCCTGGCGGGCTGGTGGATCTGCCGAAGAAATGTATGACTCGGTGCCGAATGTCCGTACAGTGGAACGATCGATGACGCCCACGGGCGAGCCAGGAGAGCCGTGTACACCCAACAGCCCCCGCCCTACGTCCCGCCCGTCCTGACCGGAGCGTCGGTGGCCACCGACGCCGATACCGCCTCGCCGCGGCGACGGAACCGCATGCTCGTGACGGTCGGTAGCGTCGTGACGGTCGGCCTGGTCGGGCTGGGCGCTGCGGCGATCGCGTTCGGTGGAGGCGGCGCCGCCTCCCCCGAGGAAGCGGTGCGCCACCTCGCCACGGCGATCGACGGGGAAGACGTGCTGGCGGCGGTGGCCACGCTCGCCCCCGACGAGACCCGCTCGTTGCCCGAGTTGTACCGCCAGGCCACCGAGAAGGGCAAGGAACTCGAGCTGCCCGATCGGATGGGTGACGCGGTCGGTGTCGACCAGTCGGGTGAGGCCGGAGCCGACGGCGAGTCCTCCGACGACCGGCTCTTCGGCGATCTCGACCTGAAGGTGACAGGCCTGGAGGTCGAGGTGACGGAACTCTCGGGAGACATCGCCAAGGTCGAGATCGTCGGCGGCACCCTCAGCTGGGACTTCCCCGACGGCGCCGACCTGTTCGATCCCCTGTCCGGTCTCGCCCCGTGGGGCGTCGGTGGGTTCGACGACACCTGCAGCCTGATGGACCTGCCGGCGGAGGCGGACGACGGTGCGGACGGTGGCGCCGACGGCGAGATGTACGACCCCTGCTCGTCGGGCGCCGACGAAGTGTCCGAGGTCGAGGACCGGATCCGCCACGGCGAGGTCGACCTCGGCGAGCTCCATCGCGATGCGGACGACGACCAGCCCGGCGTGTTCGCGATGACGGTGGAGCGCGACGGCGGATGGTACGTCAGCCCGCTCTTCACCGCAGCCGAGTACGCCCGGGTCATGTCCGGCGGCGACCCGCTCGACTCCTACACCGTCGACCCCGGACCCGCCGCCGGTTCACCGACCGACGCGGTTCGCGCGCTCGGCGCTGCGCTGACGGCGGGCAACGCCGACGGGGTCGCGAACGTCATGGCGAGCGAGCTCTCGGTCTGGCGCGTGTACTCCCAGGCGTTCGAGGACGACGAGTTCCGCGACCTCCTCGACGATGCGGCCATCAAGGTCAGCGACCTCGAGCTGCGCGAGGAGCCGATCGACGGAGAGCGGGTCCGGGTGGTGATCGAGCACGCGGTGATCGAAGGATCGGAAATGGTGCGCGACTACGACTCGGTCTCCGACGACGACTACGAGGACCCGGAGTTCGATGAGGAGGACATCCCGCTGGTCGAAGAGACCTCCGTGGTGACCATCGACGGCGACTGCGTGACCATGACGCGCGACGGGGAACGGTCGGAGGAGCGCACCTGCCTCGACACGGCCGGCGACGGGATGGTGAAGGCGCTGGGCGTCAACCGGATCGCCCTCGTGGCCGTCGCCGATCGAGACGGCTGGGCGGTCAGCCCCATCGAGACGTTGGCCGATTACCTGCGCACCGTCGTCGACCACCTGTCGATGCCGCTCGTGAACCGGTTCCTCGGCAGCACCGGCCTGGTCGGGGCCACCTCCGAGCCGACGGCGACACTCCACGAGGGGGACAACGACGTGCAGCTCGATTCGGCGGGCACGGCGGTCGTCTCGGCCGATGTCGACGAGGGAGACCTCGTCACCCTCACCTCCGACGACGACGGTGTGGTCATCCACCAGGACGCCTTCAGCAGCATCATCGTCGGACCCGACCCGGTCGTCGTGACCGCCCCGATCGGTACCCGCTCGGCCAACGTGAGCGTGAAGCGGGTGGACGTCACCGACGTGTCAGCCGCCACTCCGGAGGGGGCCCCGACCCCGACGATCACCGGTCGGCTCGAAGCGGGCGACGTGCACGCGTTCCGAATGACGGCAGCCGACTACCGCCTGATGTCATCGGACGTGGGCTATGCGTTGACCACCGAGGAGCTCGACGAGAACGGCGAGTGGATCTACGTCGACGACGGCGACATCGACGACGACGACCTGGTCATCGTGGCGATCACGTACGACACCGAAACGGAGTTCACCGACGAGGGCGACGATCGCTACACGATCTCGTTCGCCCCGGCGTCGGGCGGGTTCGCCGGCCCCGACCCGGCCACGTTGACCGTCGGCCTCGACGACTACTTCGATACGGGCGAGCCGCTCGCAGTCGTCGAGGGCCGCCCGGTCGACCTCACCATCGACGCCACGGCGGGCGTCACCGCCGTGCTCAGCTGCGACAGTGGCCAGTTCGAGGATGAGCAGAACGCCGACGAGGACGAGTACGACTACGGGTACAGCTACGGTCGCACGATCGACGTGATCCCCGGCACGCCGTCGGTGACCCGCCTCGATCCGACCGAGACCGAGGTGTGCACGGTGTCGTTGAGCCCGGACTACTCCATGCTGGACGAGGACAGCGGCGACGCCGCCATCGACGTGACGCTGCGGCTCACTCCGGCGGGGTAACGGCGGCGATCACGTCGCGTACGGCGGGGTCGACGTCGGCCTCGCCCAACCACCGGAGTCCGTCAGGGCTCATCTTGGCGAGCGTCTTGGCGACGACCGGGCCGGTGCGATCGCCCAGCAGCGCTGCGGTGGACAGACCCTGCAGCTCGAAGAAGACGAGGCACAGTGCATCCTCGTGCGTCTGCACTCGACCGTCGCGCCCGAGCCCGTCCTTCGAGATGATGCGGGCCGTGTCGGCCCGGATCTCGGCGTCGATCCCGCACCCAGCGAGGAGAGCATCGACCTCCGACGCGTGCCGGGCCCGAGCATCCCGACGCCAGCGCAGGTAGCCCGCACGACCCTCGGGATAGTCCGAGCGCGGCGACGTCCACCGACGGAAGTGGTGGGCCCGCGCCGCGAGCCGCTGGGCATCGTCGGCATCGGGAGCGAGCCGCTCGAGCCACGACGTCATCCGCTCGGCGTGAACCAGCTCCTTCGGCCGCGGGGTGCCGCGATCGTCGATGAGGTTGGGGTCCTCCGCGTTGGCCGCGTCGATCGCCGCGATGGCGGCGGCGACCCGGTCAACCCCGTTGGTCATCCCTTGGGGCGCAGGTCGACGCGGAGTACGAGGACCCCGTCCTCTAGCTCGGCCTGGGCGTCGGCGATGATCGCGAAGTCCTGGAAGTCGAGACGCGATTGCTCGATGAACGCCTTGCGGGCCTCGCCCTCCACGGGCGGGACCTGCCGGCCCCTCACCGCGTCAGCGCGGAGCTTGAAGCGGGCCAGCATTGCGTCGATGTCGAGTCCGTCGGCCATGGCCCCTACCTTACGGGGCGCGGCGACGGCGCCGGTTCGGCCCGACTCAGTCGCGGCCCGGCGGATCGCCCGGATCGAGATCCTGGTCGTAGAACTCGCCCACCGGCGGCAGCCCGGGATCCTCGACCTCAGGGGGACGGCGGGGCGGGAGTGAGCTCAGGGCGGACGCCATCAGCGCCATGTCGTCGACCTGCCGTTCGGGCAGCGCGGCGTGGGTCGCCGTGGTCTCCTTGGCGATGCGATCGAAGCCCGGGGCGCCCTTCGGAGCGGCCGTCGGGGCCCGCCCGGTTCGCTCGACCGGCTCGACCGGCTCGGCCGGGGCCGGCCGTCGACGGGCGACCCGCTCGACCGGGGGATCGTCGAACCGGACGATGGTCGGCTCCTTGTCGGGGATGGCCGACAGCGCCGAGATGAGCGCCTGCGTCGCTGCGGGATAGCTCGGCTCGGGCGCGGCTCGAAGGTCGGCGGCTGCTGGGCCGGCTGAGGGAGTGGCTGAGGCGGCGGCAGTGGGGCCGGGGTCGCGATGATCGGCCCGCACTTCGGTGCTCGACACCTCGATCGGCTCGGCGGACACCTCGGCGACGGCCGTGACGGGACCGGCATCGGGGAAGTCGACAGCGGTCGGGGTGTCGGGGATCAGGCCCGACCCGCTCTCGGGTTCGATGATCCACGCCGAATCGGCACCGACCAGGGGCTTGGGCGCACCGAGCGGGATGTCGGCGAGCGGAGCCGGCGCGTCGATCGCGGGATCGCCCTGCGGCGGCGGTTCCTCGCCCGGGACGGCCACGAGCGCAGGCTCAGCGGCCCCGGGAACCTCCGGAACCGCAAGCCCGACTGTGGGAGCCGACTGGCCGGCGAGTGGCAAGGGCAGCGCCGGCGCAGCGGCTCCGGGGGCGGTCGCGAGGAACGCCGACGCGGGGATCTTCGCCGGGGCGCCGCCCACCGCTGCCGGGACAGCACCGGCGACGGCAGCGCCGGACGCTCCTGCGAGCTCCGGCGCCGCGGGGACCTCGCGACGCGAGCGCTTGCCGGTCGTCTCGTCGCGGGTGGGCAGGAGGAGCGCTGGTCGGGTGACCTTCCAGAACACGAGGTTGAGGACGAGGACCAGACCACCGAGTCCGACGAGGGCGTACGTGATTCGACGCAGGCGCGTCGCCGCCGGGTCGTCGCGGGTCGCAGCCTCGGAGGCGGCGGCCACGGTGGTCGGGGCTTCCGCCGTCGACGGGGTATCGGCCACGGTCTCGACGGTCTCGGTCGTCGTTGGCGTCGTCTCGGTGACCGTGGTGGCCACGGGCAGCGTGGTCGACGTCCGCTGGACGGCCGAGGCGGGCAATGCGGTCTCCGACGACGCTGGCGTCGCCGGCGCAAGAAGCCAGCAACCGACCATCACTCCTGTCGCCAGGAGGAGAACACCTCGTCTCACCAGAACCGCTCCAAATCGCCGTGCGCCACGTACGTCGTGCCGGGAGATACTACAAACCGCCGTGTGCCCGACCGTGTCATCTCCCCCGTTCCGTACGAGCTCGGACCCGAGGGTCACCGCTGGTGCGCCGGGCACGAGATCGTCGTGCGTCCCGCTACCGTCCGACGGGTGAGCGAAGCGCCGTCGGACGGGCAGATTCCGCCCTGGTGCCGTTCGTCCTGCAGGTCGCCACGATGCGAGCCCCCGCGACGCGTCAGCTGGGTCAACGTGCGCCGGATCACCCGGCGCAGGTGCCGCACCGTCTCGTCGTCGAGCGACCGCGCCGACCGCGCCGGGTCGATCCCGGCGCGCCAGAGCGACTCGTCCACGAGCAGGTTGCCGAGCCCGGCGATCCGCGACTGATCGAGCAACACGGCCTTCACCGAACGGTCGGACTGCAGCGCCGCGGTCAGTGCCATCGCGCTGATCAGGGTCGCGTCAGGCCCGAGTCGCGTGAGGTCGGGGTTGAGCTCCACGCTGCCGAATCGTCGCGGGTCGTTGATGCGGGCCACACCACCGTCGGCGAAGTGCAGCACGAACCGGTCCCACGAGGGATCGTCACGACCCGACGAGTACTCGAGCTCGTCGATCACGGCGACATCGTCGACCACCAGGCGACCGGTCATCCCGAAGCGGAGACCAAGTTGGTGCCCGGAGTCGAGTGCAGCGACGGCGAGCTTGCCGATTCTGGTCGTGGATTCGATCGTCGTGCCGACGAGGGCGGCGCGGACCTCGTCGCCGCTGAGGTTGTTGCGGGCGTAGGTGGGATCGGGGGTGAGGACTGCGCTGATGCGCCGGCCGACCGTGGCGTCCAGCGCCTGGCGGTACAGCTCGACCTCGATCAGTTCAGGCACTCGACGAGGCCGCGGCCGCGGCGTCGAGCGCCACGCTGATGTCGGCGATCAGGTCGTCGGGGTGCTCGAGGCCGACCGACATGCGAACGGTGCCCTCGGTGATGCCGGCGTCGACGAGCTCCTCGGGGAGCAGGCCCACGTGGGTGGTGGTGCTCGGGTGGGTCACGAGGGTCTCGGGACCGCCGAGCGAGGTCGCCATCTGCGCGATGGTGGTGGACTCGACGAAGACGCGGCCGGCGACCGAACCACCGACGATGTCGAACGTGATGAGCCCGCCGGGCGCCGACAGCTGGCGGCGGGCGAGCTCGTACTGGGGGTGAGACGCCAAGCCCGGGAACGAGACCGATGCCACGGCCGGATGAGCTTCGAGGAACTCGGCGATCCGCTGGGCGGTCCCCGACTGCCGCTCGTGGCGGA
>CALMLJ010000531.1 GCA_937868025.1 uncultured Acidimicrobiaceae bacterium | reverse complement strand
GCCCACCACCGCGACCGGGGTCGGTCCCTGCTCGTCGGCCACGATCCAGACACTACAGGCGGGGTACCGGAGCGGAAGAAGCTCCCGAGGGACGAGGGAGCGAGCCTGAGTGGAGGTGGCCCCGCCCAGACATAACAGGCGGGGGCACTAGCCTCGTCCCTCGTGGGAATTCGACGCCGACGCGGCCACCGCTCCTGGCCCCAGCGCCTGTTGCTCCTCGTGAACTCGATCCTCGTGATCGCCTGCATCGGTGCTGCGGGCGTGTTCAACTTCATCCGCACCAAGGCGGAATCGTTGCCGGTCGTCGACATCGGCTCCGAGGCCCGCCAGCGGCCCGACCTGTCCGGCCCGCGCAACTTCCTCCTGGTCGGCACCGACAACTCCGACAGCCTCGCCAAGGGCGACCCCGTCAAGAAGGGGCGCAACCAGGGCGAGCACCTCGCCGACGTGATCATGATCCTGCGCGTCGACCCGGCGACGAAGGAAGCATCGCTGTTGTCGATCCCTCGAGATACGTGGGTGCCGATCGCTCCGAGCTGGTCGAAGAGCAAGATCAACTCGGCGTTCGGCGGCAACGACGGTCCCAGCACGCTCATCGCCACCATCAAGCACAACTTCGGTATCTCGATCGACAACTACGTGCAGGTCGATTTCGGCGGGTTCCGCGATCTCGTGGAGGTGCTCGGCGGCCTCACGGTCTTCAACACCCACCCGATCCGAGACCCGGCGACCGGCTTGTACCTCCCGCTGACGGGCTGCATCTACGTGGAGCCGACCCAGGCGCTCGCGTACGCCAGGTCGCGTCACCTCGAGTACCAGAACACCGACGTGTACGCGAAGGGCGCGAAGTGGATCCAGGACCCGACCGGGGACCTCGGGCGGATCACCCGCCAGCAGGACTTCCTGCGTCAGGCCGCTCAGCGGGCGATCGACGAAGGCATCCGCAACCCGTCGACCGCGATCGGTCTCGTGAACGCCGGGATCGAGTCGGTACAGACCGACAACGACCTGAACGCCGGACAGATCGTCGACCTCATCAGCACGTTCCGTGACTTCTCGGTCGAGAACCTGAAATCCGAGCAGATCCCCACCAAGGGTTCCGGCAGCAAGGGAGTCTCGTACCAGGAGGTGATCTGGGGAGAGGCCGAGGGATTGCTCGACATCTACCGGGGCATCCGTGCCGACGGCGACGTCGTACCGGCCGATGTGATCGTTGGCCTCCCGCCCGCCGTGGCCGCCTCCGCCGACCTCGCGCTGCAGCTCGACGCCGCCGGGTTCGACGCCGGCGTCGAGGACAGCTCCGTGGTCGCCGGCGGAAAGAAGGGGAGCGCCAAGGGCACGGTCATCCGGTTCGGCATCCGAGGAATCGAGGCGGCTCAGGTGCTGGCCAGCCACCTCGACGGCGCCGTGACGTACGAGTTCAGCGCAACGCTGCCCGGTCGGCGTCTCGAACTGATCCCGGGG
This sequence comes from uncultured Acidimicrobiaceae bacterium, assembly GCA_937868025.1. The sequence continues at coordinate 3,619 of CALMLJ010000531.1, read as the reverse complement.
ACCGTGCCGCCGCAGCTGCTCGGCACCCCGACGCCGATGGACCAGGTCCCGGTGCCGAGCATCGTCGAACAGAAGAACGGTCGGGGGAGCACCACGACGTCATCGACGAGCACCACGGTGGTCGGCCGGAGTTCCACCACGATTCCTCCAGTGTCCACCCCAACGAGTGTGGATTCGGTCACGACCACCTCTACCCTGAACGAAGATGTGACCACGACGACAGCGATCGGCGTGAACACGTTCGACGCCAAGGCCGCGACCTCGTGTCCGGGGTCGTGACACCATTCGGAAGTCGGTCCGTCGGGACCTGAGCAAAGAGGAACTGATGGCAAGCAAGATCGCGGTGATCGGTACTGGCTATGTCGGTTTGACGACGGGCGCGTGCCTGGCCCATCTCGGCCACGACGTGGTGTGCGCCGACATCGACGAGGCCAAGGTCGAGGCGCTCAACAACGGCGAGATCCCGATTCTCGAGGACGGGCTCGACAACCTGGTGATCGAGGGTCGTCGTGCCGGTCGCCTGCGCTTCGTCGTGGGCGCCGCCAACGCCGTTGGTGACCGCGAGTTCGTGTATCTCTGCGTACCGACGCCCCAGGGCGACGACGGGTCGGCCGACCTCTCCTACATCGAGTCCGCCGCTCGGGAGATCGGTCCCGAGCTCGCGCCCGAGGCGATCGTCATCAACAAGTCCACGGTGCCCGTCGGCTCGACCCGTGTGGTCGAGCAGGCCTTGCAGCGCGGCGACGTGTCGGTCGTGTCCAACCCCGAGTTCCTTCGTGAGGGTTCGGCGGTGCACGACTTCCTGAACCCCGACCGCGTCGTCATCGGCGCCGTCGACCAGGCGGCCGCCATTCGTATGGCCGGTCTCTACATCGGCCTGACCGCACCCATCATGGTCACCGACCCCGCTTCGGCCGAGACCATCAAGTACGCCTCCAACGCGTTCCTCGCGACCAAGATCAGCTTCGTGAACGCCGTTGCCGCCGTCTGCGAGGCGGTCGGCGCCGACGTGAACGACGTGGTGCTGGGCATGGGGTACGACCGGCGGATCGGCCAGGAGTTCCTGAAGCCCGGTCCGGGTTGGGGTGGTTCCTGCTTCCCCAAGGACACCGTTGCGCTGATCCACATCGCCGAGGAGGCCGGGTACGACTTCCGGCTGCTCAAGGGTGTGGTCGACGTCAACAACGAGCAGTTCGAGCGGGTCGTCCGCAAGGTCGTCGCCGCCGTCGGTGGCGACGTCTCCGGTCGCCACATCTCGGCCTGGGGCCTCACCTTCAAGGCCCGCACCGACGACACCCGCATGTCGCCGGCGATCGAGGTCATCAAGCGCCTCCAGGCGCTCGGCGCCGAGGTGACCGCGTACGACCCGGCGATTCGCATGGACATCGAGGGCATCACCGTCGCCAACGACCCGATGACGGCCTGCAAGGGCTCCGAGCTGCTCATGATCCTGACCGAGTGGGACGAGTTCAAGTGGGTCGACCTCGACGAGGTCGCCGAGCAGATGACCGAGCGCCGCATCGTCGACACCCGCAACCTGCTCGACCGCTCCCGCGCCCAGCGCGCCGGGTTCGAGTATCAGGGCATCGGTCGACGCTGAGGCCTCCGTCGCCGCGATGATCGTCGGGTAGGCCAAGTGGCCTGCTTGACTCGGACGGGCACTGTGAGTTGAGATCGTCCGGCGTGCCCGACGGGGGGCACGCACGACGATGGTGAGCGGGTAGTGACGTGAGAGTGGTGTTGACCGGCGGGGCGGGCTTCCTCGGTTTCCATCTGAGCGAGATCCTGTTGGGACGTGGCGACGAGGTCGTGTGCGTCGACAACCTGATCAGCGGCACCCGGAGCAACGTCGACGCGCTCTCACGGCACGACGGCTTCGAGTTCCTCCTGCAGGACGCGTCGGTGCCGTACGAGGTGGCCGGTCCGGTCGACGCGGTGATGCACTTCGCGTCCCCCGCGTCGGTGCCCGACTATCTGGCCAACCCGCTCGAGACCCTTCGGGTCGGCAGCAACGGGACGTTCAACGCCCTCGACCTCGCTCGTGCCCACGATGCCCGGTTCCTCGTGGCCTCGACCAGTGAGATCTACGGCGAGCCGCTCGTGCACCCCCAGCCCGAGTCGTACTGGGGCAACGTGAACCCCAACGGCCCGCGCAGCGTCTACGACGAGGCGAAGCGGTTCGCCGAGGCGGTGACGGCCGCGTACCGGCGTACGTACGGCACGGACACCTCGATCGTGCGGTTCTTCAACACGTACGGCCCCCGGATGCGCCCCGAGGACGGCCGCGTCGTCACGAACTTCATCGTGCAGGCACTGCTGGGCAAACCGCTCACGATCTACGGCGACGGCAGTCAGACCCGGAGCTTCGGCTACGTGGGCGACATCGCCGCCGGCACGATCGCCCTGCTCGACAGCGGCCACGCCGGCCCGATGAACCTGGGCAACCCCGACGAGTTCACGATGATCGAGCTTGCCGACCTCGTGCTGGAACTCACCGGCTCGACGTCCGACCTCGCGTTCGAGCCGCTGCCCGAGGACGACCCGACCCAGCGTCGTCCCGACATCTCACTGGCCCGGGACGTGCTCAACTGGGAGCCGACGACGGCGCTCCGCGAGGGTCTTGTGCCGACGATCGCGTACCTCCGGGAACTGCTGGGCCTCGAGGACGCCTAGGTCCGGGTTTCGGCCTCGGCGCGGTGGGAGAGGTACCAGTCGATGGTGCGCCGCAGCCCCTCTTCGAAGGGAATCTGCGCCCGGAAGCCGAACAGCTCCGCGGCCCGTGACGTGTCGACGTTGCGTCGTGGTTGCCCGTCGGGCTTCGACGGGTCCCAGCGGATCTCACCCTCGAACCCGACCAGCTCGGCGATCAGGGGCACGAGCTCGCGGATCGGTCGTTCCTCGTCGGTGCCGAGGTTGACCGGATCCTCGCCGTCGTAGAACTCGGTGGCGGCGACGATGCCACGAGCGGCGTCGTCGACGTAGAGGAACTCGCGGCTCGCCGAGCCGGTGCCCCACACGTCGATGTGGTCGGCCCCCGCCTCCTTGGCGTCGACGCACTTCTTGATGATGGCGGGGATGACGTGGCTGACCGAGGAGTTGAACTTGTCGCCGGGGCCGTACAGGTTGGTCGGCATGAGGTAGATGGCCGACTGGCCGTACTGGGCGCGGTTGGACTGCACCTGCACGAGCTGGACCAGCTTGGCGACGCCGTAGGGGGCGTTGGTCTCTTCGGGGTAGCCCTGCCACAGCGACGTCTCGCTGAAGGGAACCGGGGTGAACTTGGGGTACGAGCAGATCGTGCCGATGACCACGGTCTTCGCGATGCCGAGCCGACGGGCGGCGTCGATGACGTACGTGCCCATCAGCAGGTTGTCGAGGTACAGGTCGGCAGGACGTTCCATGTTGGCGCCGATGCCACCGACCCGCGCGGCGAGGTGCACGACGATGTCGGGCGCGTGCGTGGTGAGCATCTTGTCGACATCGGTCGGGTTCCGGAGGTCGAACTCGGCGCTCGACGGCGTGACGATCGCGTCGGGACGCCGCGACTCGAGCTCGGCGCGGAGCGCGGTGCCGAGAAAGCCGTTGCCGCCCGTGACCAGCACGCGCTTGGTGCCCCAGA
>CALMLJ010000530.1 GCA_937868025.1 uncultured Acidimicrobiaceae bacterium | reverse complement strand
AGAACGCCGGCCGCCCCGCTCGAGGTCGGCGAATGGCCGGATCTGCGCGAGCGCGACACCCGGGCGTCCCTCACGCCCGCAGCGCTCAAGGCCATCACGCGGCTCGCCGACCGCTGGCAGCTCACCGTCACCGAGACGTGCCAGCTCCTGGGCGGACTCTCCGAGAGCAGCTGGCATTCCTGGCAACACCGCGCGCCGTCGGCGATGACGACCGACCAGCTCACCCGGGTGTCGTTCCTCCTCGGCATCTACACGGCGTTGCACGTCCTGCATCCAGGCGCCCTCGCCGACGAATGGCCTCGCCGCGCCAACAGCAACGCCCTCTTCGGCGGCCGCACACCGCTCCAAGCACTGTTGGCGGGCGGCATTCCGGCGATGCTGGAGGTGCGGTCCCTCCTCGACGGGCGACGCGGCGGCCTGTGAGCGGTTGGCCCCGCTTCGGCACGGTCGCGGAGAACGACACCTGCCGGCTCATCCCCGGCCAGTACGCGCAGGACGCCGAACACACGTTGGCCGACCTCGCCGACACCGACGCCGAGCTCGACGACCTCATTCGCCTCGCCGCGGCAACGAACAGCCGGCTGCTCGCACAGGAGGACCGCCATCCCGCCGGGCTGGGGCGAGCCGATCTGGTCTTCGGCGTTCCCTACAGCAAGATCGTCAACGGTGCGTTCGCGTACGGCGGCCAAGCTGCTCGATTTCATCCACCCGGTCCCAAAGGCGTTTGGTACTGCGCGCTCGACGTCGAGACGTGCCTCGCCGAGGTCGCATACCACCGGATCGCCCACCTTCGCGAAACCGATCAGCCCGACGAACCGGCGATCCCCTACCGATTGTTCCTCGCCGACATCCGCGCCCAGGACGTCGCGCTGCTCGACGACAACACACCGCGAACACGGGCCTGCCTGGACCCCGATTCCTACGCGGCGGGCCAAGCGCTCGGGGCACAACTCCGCGCCGAGCAGCGCGGCGGGGTCAGGTATCCGTCGGTGCGACACCGCGGCGGCACGTGTCTCGCCGTCCTCCAAGCTCCGATCGTCGCCAACGTCCGACGCGACGCCGTGTACCTGATCGACATCCGCGACTTCGCGTTCGCCGGGGCGGTCCGGCAGCCCTGATCGCGATCAGGGACGCCCCGCTCGGAACCGCTGGGCAATGGTTCCCAGATTGATCGACATGTACTGAAATATCGTTACATATCATCTGCATGTCCGGGCTCGCACTCGCCATCCTCGGTGCCTACGGCACGTTCCTGGTGTTCAGCGCCGGGGCGTTCGGCTGGTCGGGCCTCCGTCCGGTGCCGCGCCGTCGGACCGGGCCCCGCACGAGCCCGGCGGTCCGACTCGAACGCTGGATGCGACAGGCCGGACTGGGAGACGTCCGCCCGAGCGAGTTCATCGGCGTCTCGGCACTGCTGGCGCTGGTCGGTGGCGGGATCGGGGCCGCGTTGTTCGGCGGCGTCCTCCCCGCCCTCGGCGTCGCCCTCTTCTGCGCGACCACACCGATTGCCACGTACCGAGTCCGCCGGACGACCCGAATGGCGGCCGCACACGACGCGTGGCCGCACATGATCGAGGAGATCCGCGTGCTCACCGGCGCCGCCGGCCGATCGATCCCCCAAGCACTTCTCGAGGTGGGACTGCGCGGACCGGTCGAGCTGCGGAGCGCCTTCGTCACCGCGCAGCGCGAATGGGTGCTGTCGACCGACTTCGAGCGCACGGTCGCCGTGATCCGCGACCTGCTCGCCGACCCGACCGCCGACGCGACGTGTGAAACGCTCCTCGTCGCGCACGAGGTCGGGGGCGCCGACCTCGATCGCCGGCTCGCCGAGCTGGCCGAGGACCGACGCGTCGACAACCTGGGCCGCAAGGACGCCCGATCGAAACAGGCCGGCGTCCGGTTCGCTCGACGATTCGTGATCGCCGTGCCGTTCGGCATGGCCGTCGCCGGAATGTCGCTCGGCGACGGGCGCGCCGCGTACCAGACGCCCGGCGGCCAGCTCCTCGTCGCGGTCGGACTGGCGTTGGTCGCAGCGTGCTGGGCCTGGTCCGGATCGATGCTGCGGCTCCCCCAGCAGGACCGGGTGTTCGACTGATGCCCCGCTGGATCCTCTGGTTCGGCCTGACGCTCTGGCTCGGGTCGACGCTCCTGTTGTCGCGCCTGACCTGGTTCCGCGTCCCACCCCTCGTGGAACGGCTGCGCCCCTACGGCCCAGCCTCCCTCGCCCACGGCCCGCGTCACGGCCTCCTGTCGGCCGACTCGATGCGCGACGTGATCGGGCCCATCGCCGCCGGGATCGGCAACCGGGTCTCCCGGCTCCTCGGCATCAACGACGAGCTCGCGGCGCGGCTCGCCCGGAGCGGCTCGACGCTCGACACCAACTCGTTCCGCCTCCGCCAGGCCGGTTGGTCGGCGGGCACGATGCTCGGGACCGCAGCGATCGCGGTCGTCGTCTCCCCGCCCGCTGCGCTGGCGACCACGCTCGTGGTCGGAGCACCGATCCTCACGTTCCTCGTACTCGAGCAGCGCGTGTCGACGGCGTCGACGCAGTGGCAGCAGCGCATCACGCTCGAGTTGCCGGTCGTGATCGAGCAGCTCGGCATGCTCCTGTCGTCGGGCTACTCGCTCGGGTCGGCGATCACCCGACTCGGGCGCCGCGGCCGCGGGCTCTGCGCCGCCGAACTGCTCCGCGTCAGCACCCGCATCCGCCAAGGGGTGTCGGAGATCGACGCGCTCCGGGAGTGGGCAACACACGCCGACGTCGCGGCCATCGACCGGTTGGTCGGTGTCCTGGCCCTCAACTGGGAGGCCAGCGATCTGGGGGCGTTGATCTCGGCCGAGGCCCGGTCCGTGCGCCGCGAGGTGCAGCGGGCCGAGATCGAGATCATCGAGAAACGCGCCCAGCAGGTGTGGATTCCCGTCACGGTCGCGACGCTCCTGCCCGGCGTGATCTTCATGGCCGTCCCGTTCATCGACGCCATGGGAAAGCTCACCGGCCGCTGACATCGGGCCCCACCCCCACATCTCAAATCCAACCCGAACAGAGGGAGACCACCATGACAACCGAATCCACAACACGAGGCCGACGCTTCCGGGGCGAACGCGGCGAAGGCGTCATCTCGACGGCGATCGCCGTGCTGATCATCGCGTTCCTCGGCGTCGCCATGTGGGCCGGCTTCAACACCATCTTCAGCGACGCCGCCGACACCACCAGCGAACAGGTCCAACTGATCGGAAGATGACGTGACTGCACCCCTCCAGGGCGCGGCGACCGGTGGTCGACGCGACGAGCGGGGCAGCGGCACGTTGTCGACCGTGTTCGGAGTCGGGGTGTTCCTGATCCTGCTCATGTTCTGCGCGCACCTGCTCCTCAACCTGTGGCTGATGAGCTCCGTCGACGCCGTGGCCCACGATGCGGCCACCGACGTCGCGTCGTCCGGCGCGGATGACGCCGAGCTTCCCAGCGTGCAGGCGCAGGCGATCGAGCGCGCCCGTGCCGACCTCGGCGAGTACGGGGACCGGGTGCGGCTGACGTTCGAACCCGGAGCGGGCGACCAGGTCGTGCTGCGCGTGGTGGCACCCGAGCTCACGCTCCTGCCCCGAGCGGTCGCCGACCTGGCGGGCATCGGCGGCCTCGACCGTCGGATCGTCGTGCACCGCGAGCGACCCGACGAGGAACGACGGTGATCGCTCGCTGGCGACGAGCCCATCGTCGCCGGGGAACGGAGTCGGGTCAGGCCGCGGGAATCGAGACCATCCCGTTCGGCATCCTCGTGTTCATCGGCGGGTTGCTGTTGGTGGTGAACGTGTGGGCGGTCGTCGACACCCGGGCCGCGCTCGACACCGCAGCGCGCGACTACCTACGCGCCTACACCTCGTCGTCCACATCGGCACTCGGCCGAGCTGCGGGTCGGGAAGCCGCCCTGGCCAGCATGGGCGCACGGGCAAGCAGAGGTGGGGTCGAGATCACGGCCCCCGACGAGCCGTTCGGTCCGTGCCGGCCGGCCACCGTCGAACTCCGACTCGAGGTTCCCGCGATCCGGGCGCCGTTCATCGGGTCGATCGGCACGACGGCGGTCACGGCCACCGAGACCGAACTGGTCCAGCCGTACGGCGACGCCCGGGACGAGACGGTCTTCGCGACCCCCTCCCCCTGCGATGGCTGAACCGGAACCACGAGTGCACGCGAGGGAACGCGGCACGACCCTCCTCCTGTTCCCCGCCGCGGTCCTGGTCCTGATGCTGCTCGCCGCCATCGCCGTCGACATGTCGTCGCTCCACCTCGCCCGCCGCGAGCTGCACCGTTCTGCCTCGCAGGCGGCGGACGACGCCGCCGCAATGATCGACCGGGCGGCCGCGCACCGCACCGGTGACGCCCACATCGACCCCGCCGCCGCCGAACGCGTCGTGAGATTCGAGCTCGCCGCGGCGCGACTCCCGGGACGTCTCGTGGGCCCACCGCAGGTGAACGTCGACGACGCGACCGGCACCGTCGAGGTCACGGTGACCATGTCCGTCGACCCGGTGTTCGGACGGGTGGTGGGCCGCGGCGCCCAGCTCGTCACCGTTCACACCAGCGGACGCCTCCTCGACGCCGGCTGATCTCGTCGGGCGACTACGCCCACCCGATCTTGGCGTCCTCGGTGCGGAACCGCCACGCCGCGATGGCCAGGAACCCGGCCGAGTAGGCCAACAGCACGAGCACGGGCCGACCCACGTCGGCGATGCCTCCGCCATCGATCGTCACCTTCGTGAACCCCGACATGGCCCAGTACGCCGGTGTGAGCGGAGCGATCGTCTGCGCCCACGTCGGCAGGAGGAACAGCGGCGTCACGGCACCCCCGATCCCGCCCAGCATCATCGCCCCGAGGTTGGTGACCGCGTTGAGCTGCAGCACCGACCGGCAGATCGCCAGCAGCATGAAGCCGAGGCTCACCTCCATGACAGCGAGCGCAACGGCGACCAGCACGAACGCCACGAGCGATCCCGTGAGCTTGAGCCCGAACAGCGCTGCACCACCGCCCAGCATCACCGTCAGCTGCAGCGCAAGCACGAGTACCGGGCCCACGGCCTTGCCCGCCATCAGCTCGACCGTGCTCAGCTGACTGGCCCGAAGGCGATCCCAGGTAGCCCAGCTGTGTTCGCGGAAGATGGCGAACCCGAGGTTGCCGACGAGGAAGCCGCTGAACACCACTGCCGAGCCCGGCACCACCTGTTCGGCACCGTTGAACCCTCGGCCCGGGTACTCGAGGGCGAGGCCGGCAGCGAACGCCCCCTTCGTGAACGCCATGAACGCGAGCGGCATGAGGGTGAAGATCACCACGAACGCCGGATCGCGTCGGAGGATACGCAGATCGTTCATGACGACCGCAGCGATCCGGGTGCGGGCACCGCTCACGACTCGACCTCCTCGACATCGTCGTCGGCGCTGAACGTCCGGCCCGTGAGGGTCTTGAAGACGCTCTCGAGGTTGGCCGAGGTGATCTCGACCGACCGCACCCGCTCGGCGTGCTCCCCGAGACGGACGATGATCTCGGCGAGGGCGACGCCGCCGTCATCGGTGTCCCTCGTGAGCACGGCCCCGTCGCTCGTCGCGCCGGCGACGTTCGGGGCCTCGCCGTCGAAGGAGATCGACACCGACCCCTGGCCGTACCGGGCGATGAGATCGGACAGGGCTCCACGGGTCACGACCACGCCGCGGTCGAGGATCACGACCGAAGCATCGAGTTCCTCGATCTCGGGCAGGTAGTGCGTCGAGTAGACGACGGCGCAGCCGTCGAGCTCGGCCAGCCGACGCACCGCCTCGAGCAGTCGCGTTCTCGAGCCCACGTCGACGCCCGTCGTCGGCTCGTCCAACAGCAACACCGCCGGACGGTGGAGCAGTGCCATGGCGGTGTGCAACCGACGCTTCTCGCCGCCGGACAGGTTGCGGGCGAGACGGTCGCGCAGCCCCGTGAGGTCGAAGATCTCGGTGACCTCGTCGATGCGGCTGCGCCGCTCGACCCGGCCCAGCCCGGCGAGCCCGGCAAACAGATCGAGATTCTCCTGCACCGTCACCGTCGGGTACACCCCGGTCTCCTGGCCGGCGAGACCCACCAGGCCACGGGTCTCCCGCCCGCCGACCGCGACGTCGCGTCCACCGATGTGGACGGTGCCGGAGTCGGCCACACGCAACCCGCTGATGATCGACACGAGTGTGGTCTTGCCGGCACCGTTCGGACCGAGCAGGCCGCAGATCTCGCCCGGCCGGACGTCGAACGTCACGTCGTCGAGCACCGAGCGCCCGCCGTACCGCTTGGTGAGGGCGGCGATCTCGAGCAGCTGTCCCCGCATGCCGACGAGTCTGCCAGGAACGCACACCTCGGTGAATCGAATTACCCGCGCGGGGTCCGCCCTCGCTCCGAGAAATCCCGGAGCGAGACAAAATACCTCTGGTCACGCTGGGCCGAATTCGTCATCGTCGGTGGTCTCCATGGCCCTCCGACCCGATCCCAACCACATCGAATCCCCCACGGCCGACGGTGCGGCCTTCGGTCGCCAGCGCACGGTACGCGTCGTCGTCGGCACGCACCTCGACGAGCTGGTGGCTCGCAAGACCGGCACCAACCCGGCCGCGATCGTTGCCGTCGAACGCGAAGCGCTGGTGCTCGGCCAACTCCGCCACCCCAACGTCGTCGACCTCGTCCGGGCCGAACACGGGGACGGCAGCGCGACGATCGTCACCCAGTACGCCGGGCCGACCACCCTGGAGCAGGAACGCCCCGGCGACGCCGCCGACGTCGCCCGAACCGGCGCTGCCCTCCTCACCGTCGTCGGCGAACTGCACTCGATGGGATGGATCCACGGCCGCCTCCGAGCCGAGCACTGCATCGTGGGCGACGACGGCCGCCTCACGCTCTGCGCCCTCGGCGCCGCCCACCGCATCGAGCCACGCGATCCTCGACGAGGCGCCGAGATCGGTGACGCCATCCAGATCATCTCGATGCTCGCCGAGCGCGTCCCGGCGCCGATCGATCGGGCGGGACGGCGCCGCCTCCGACAGCTCCACGCAGCGCTGGCCGCCGCTGGAGACGACCGCTCGCCGGCATCGGTCGAACGCCTCCGTGTCTCACTGACGCGACTCAGTGGATCGGT
>CALMLJ010000529.1 GCA_937868025.1 uncultured Acidimicrobiaceae bacterium | reverse complement strand
GGCGGCACGTACTCGTACCCGAGCGCTTCGGCCACCGCCGACTCCGTGACAAGTCCACGACAGACATTGAGACCGCCGAGGAGGTGCGGATTCGCCAGCAGGGCGGCCGTCGCGCCCTGGTCGGCGAGCGCCAGCACGAACGGCAACGTGACGTTGTTGAGCGCGTGGGTCGACGTGTGGGGGACGGCACCGGGCATGTTGGCGACGCAGTAGTGAACGACGTCGTCGACCACGTAGGTGGGGTCGTCGTGCGTCGTGGCGTGCGACGTCTCGAAACAGCCGCCCTGGTCGATGGCCACGTCGACGAGCACGGAACCGGCTCGCATCGCTCGCACCATGTCGGCGGTGACGAGGTGCGGGGCCCGCGACCCCTTCACGAGGACCGCTCCGATCACGAGGTCGGCGTTCACGACGAGGTCGTCGAGTGCCGTCCGGGTCGAGTACTGCGTGCGGAGCGTCGAACCGAACCGCCGTGACAGGCGGTCGAGCACGGTCACGTCACGGTCGAGCACGGTCACATCGGCGTCGAGGCCGACGGCCATCTGGATCGCGTTCTCGCCGACGACCCCGCCGCCGATGACCACGACCTTGCCGGGAGCGACCCCGGGGACGCCGCCGAGCAACACACCGGCGCCGCCCTGCGCACTCTCGAGGCAGTGGGCCCCGGCCTGGATGGACATGCGGCCGGCGACCTGCGACATCGGGGCGAGCAGGGGCAGCCCGCCCTGGGAATCGGTGACCGTCTCGTAGGCGATGCACACCGCGCCGCTCGCGACGAGGTCGGCGGTCTGGTCGGGGTCGGGGGCGAGATGCAGGTACGTGAACAACACCTGACCGGGGCGAAGCATGGCCCGCTCCGATGCTTGGGGTTCCTTCACCTTGACGATCATGTCGGCGGCGGCGAACACCTCGGCCGCGGTGTTGTGCAGGGTCGCTCCCGCCGCGGCGAAGTCGGCGTCGGACGCGCCGATGCCGACCCCGGCGTGTCGCTCGACCACGACCTCGTGGCCGTGGGCCACCAGCTCCCGGACGCTCGCGGGCGTGAGCCCGACGCGTCGCTCTGCGTTCTTGATCTCGCGGGGCACTCCGACACGCATGGGCCCACCCTACGCCCGCATGGTCACGACGGGGCCGTCCGATGGTGAGAGAATGTCGGCGATCAGAAGGGGCCGAGACATGGCGAAGAGCGCAGGAAAGGTCGAGCAGAACCGGCAGCACCGCATGCGGCGCTTCGCCGACGCGTCGCTCCACATCGTCGCCACCGAGGGGCTCGCCGCGCTGACGATGGCCCGGCTGGCCGAAGAGCTCGACACCGTGCCGAGCGCGGTCTACCGGTACTTTGCGTCCAAGGGCGCGCTCATCACCGCCGTGCAGTGCGACGCGATCGAACGCCTGACCGCGAGCTACGGCCTCATCCGCACCCTGAGCGAGGACCACTTCGTCGAGCTCGGCCTCGACGAGGCCGACACCGTGGTGGCGCGTCTCGTCCTGTTCGGGCGTTGGTTCTGCGCCACCGCCGACACCCATCTCGAGGAGCTCCGACTCCTCCAGATGATCATGTCCGAGCGCACCCACGACCTCGATCCGCAGGGCGGATTCGAGGTGCTCCCGATCGCCATGGTCCTCCTGGGCCAGGCGGCCGAGTGCCTCGACGCCGCCGAGGGCATCGGCCTGGCGACCCCCGGCGAGTCGCTCGAGCGGGTCATCGTGTGGGCCGCAGCGCTCGGCGGTGTGCTCGAGACCGACAGCCTCGCCCGATACGTGCCGGAGCTGTTGGGCGACGGTCGGCTCGCCCGTCGCACCAACCTCGACCTGCTCCGCGGGTGGGGTGTTCCCGACGATCGGCTCGTCGCCGCGACCCAGGTGGTCGACGATCTCGCGACGCGTGGGAGCCTCGCACCCGCCGCCGAACGGGCATCGTGACGCTCGCCCGGCTGGTCGGCGACGAGCTCACCGTCCCCTGCATCGACGGTTCCGAGCGCGTCTACCTGGGGCTCGACGCCGGCGCGTCGACCGCGGCGTTCGAGTCGGTCGCGGCCCGTGTCCAGGAGTTCCTGCCGTGGTACTCGAGCGTGCACCGGGGTGCTGGCCGCAAGTCGCAGGTGGCCACCCAGGCCTACGAGGATGCCCGCGAGGCGATGCTCGAGTTCGCGGGCCGGGGTGACTCCGACGACGTCGCCATCTTCTGCCGCAACACGACCGAGGCGATCAACATCCTGGCCTACCGACTCGATGTCGAACCGGGCGACACGATCGTGACCACCGTCGCCGAGCATCACGCCAACCTGCTGCCGTGGCAGCGGATGGCGCACGAGCGCGGCGTGATCATCCGCTACGTCGAGTGCGACGAGCGGGGCGAGTTCGCCGCCGAGGATGTCGCCGAGGCGATCGAGACCGCCGATCGCCCCCGCCTGTTGGCCATCACGGGCGCCACCAACGTCACCGGCTGGATGCCTCCGCTCGCGGGCATCATCGACCACGCGCACCGGCACGGTTCCGAGGTGCTCGTCGACGCGGCGCAGCTCGCACCCCATCGTCCCCTCGCCACGTCGGGCGCCGCGGCCGCCGACTATCTCGCGTGGAGTGGCCACAAGATGTACGCGCCCTTCGGCACCGGCGTGCTCATCGGACCGCGCCGCACGTTCGAGACCGGGACTCCGCTCCTCGTCGGCGGCGGTGCGGTGAACCTCGTCGACCTCGACGAGGTGCTGTGGACCGACCCGCCCGAGCGCGACGAGGCCGGCTCGCCGAACGTGCTCGGTGCGGTGGCGTTGCACGCGGCGGTCGACGAGTTCGCCCGCATCGGCTGGGACGCCATCGTCGCCCACGAGGAGGCGCTCGCCACGCGGCTGCGTGTCGGCCTCCGCGACCTCGCCGGAGTCCGGGTGCTGGGCGACGTCCCAGACCGCGACGACCGTGACTACCTGGCTGTCGGCTCGTTCGTGATCGGCACCGCCGGCTCGGGCTCCGCCGGGCCGCTCCCCCACCCGCTCGTGGCGGCGCGGCTCAGCGCCGAGCACGCCATCGGGGTGCGCCACGGGTGCTTCTGCGCCCACCCCTACCTGGTGCGACTGCTCGGCCTCTCCAACGAGGAGACGGCGCGTTACCGCCACGACATCGTCGTCGGCGACCGCCGCAACATCCCCGGCGCCGTCCGGGCCAGTGTGTCGATCTCGACGACCGAGGCCGACGTCGATCGGTTCCTCGACGCGCTCGATCG
>CALMLJ010000528.1 GCA_937868025.1 uncultured Acidimicrobiaceae bacterium | reverse complement strand
ATGTGGATCGACTCGGCCTCGAGCGCATCGAGATGGGAAAGTCCGTAGGCCATGGAGCGGCACGCTACCGAATCCCGACCCAATGGGTCGACTTTGGAGCCCGGTCCACGCGCGTAACCGTGACCGAATCGTCGCGTCCACCTCGGCTGATGTTCACAACCTCGCCGCTAGGGTGAACCGCATCAAAGCGAACCACACTTTCACCGTCGTCCCCCGAGTGCCGGCCCAGTTGCAGTCGCTCGCCACCATCTCCCAGAACCTCGGCTGGTTGTTCGACCCCCGGGTTCGATCGTTGTTCCAGCACGTCGACCCACCCGGCGTCCTCGTCAGCGGCCTCGATCCCCTGGGCGTCCTCAACCGGTGCAGCGGCACACGTCTGGCCGAGCTGGCGGCCGACGCGGCGTTCGTTGCCCGCGCCGACGATCTCCTCGCCACCCTGACCGCCGAGTTGGCCGAGCCGGCGTGGGCCGACACCGTCGGCGGCGAAGCCGGCCTGCCGACCGTCGCGTACTTCTCCCCCGAGTTCGGGCTCGCCGCATCCGTGCCCCAGTACTCCGGCGGCCTCGGCGTCCTCGCCGGCGACCACCTCAAGGCGGCCGCGGACCTCCACGTGCCGATCATCGGCGTAGGCCTCTTCTACCGGTCCGGCTACTTCCGCCAGATGATCGACAAGGAAGGCCAGCAGCACGAGCGCTTCCCCTGGCAGCATCCGACCGAGCTCGCGCTCACCAAGGTCGACGACCTGCAGGTGTCCTTGCGCATCGGCACCGACGACGTCGTCGCCGCGATCTGGAAGGCCCGAGTGGGCCCCAACGAGCTGTACCTGCTCGACACCCACGTGCCCGGAGAGGCCGGCCCCGATCAGCTCGTCAACGACCGACTGTACGGCGGTGGTTCCGAGGAACGCATCCGTCAGGAGCTTCTGCTTGGGGTCGGCGGCCACCGAGCGCTGCGTGCGCTCGGGTTCGCGCCCGACGTCTTCCACCTGAACGAGGGCCACGCCGGCTTCCTCACACTCGAGCGCATCCGGGTCGCGATGACCGAGCAGTCGATGAACTTCGCCGAAGCCG
>CALMLJ010000527.1 GCA_937868025.1 uncultured Acidimicrobiaceae bacterium | reverse complement strand
GCCAGCACGATCGTCGGCCCGACCGACCCCATCGCCACGGTCACCGACGCCGCCGGCCGATCGACGACGAGCGCCGCGTTGCACACCGCGATGACCATCGCATTGCGGGTGCCGACCTTCGCGAACCCCTGCCAGCCGTCGACGATGGGCACGATGACGGCCGTGACGATCTCGTCGGGGCGGCGGGCGCTGCGCTTCGGGCCCACCATGAACTCGACGAACGGCAGAGTGCGGGTGCCGGCCAACGACGCCAGCTCGACCGACGCACCGAGCGCCGCGAGCACCGGGAGGGTGTCGCCCGCCGGTGAACACGTGCCGACGTTGCCGCCGATGGTGCCGGCGTTGCGGATCTGCGGCGAGCCGACGGTGCGGGCCGCCTCAGCCAGCGCCGGAACGAGCGCCGCGACCTCCGAACCCATGAGCTCGGTGTACGTCGCCGCCGACCCGATGCGGACGGCGGCAGCGTCGAGATCGATGCTCCAGTGCCGCAACTCGTCGATGCGGTTGACGGTGATGACCGACGACGGGCGGCGGTGGCCGAAGTTGACCTCGACCATGAGATCGGTGCCCCCCGCCAACAGGTGGGCATCGGGATCGGCCGCCAGCGCGAGCAACGCCGCTTCGAGGGTTGTGGGCACCAGCACACTCATCGGTTCGGACGTTACCGCCTCGATCGCCGCGATCCCGGTCCCGAAACAGACACTTCACGCTCCGGATGCAAACGGGAACACGGTGCATCGGGTCCACTCCCCCGCCTCGCCGCTGACGAACAGGGACAGGCCGTCGACCCGACCCGTGACGGGGAGCATGGTCGCGAGTTCCTCGGCTGCCCGACGACGCAGAAGATCGATTCGCTCGGGATCGGGGTCCTGTCCGACGGTGACGTGAGGTCGCAACGCCGGGAACTGACCGCCGTGTGGTGGGCAGTCGGGGAAGGCCGCCCACACCGAATCGGCGAGGGCGTGGAGATGATCGTCGGGCTCGGGGCGGAGCCACACGGCGTCGGGGAACGCGTCGACCTCGACCAACGAGAGGTCCCATGCCGGCACGGACGCAGCGAGGGAGGCGAGCGTGGCGTTCACCGTGTCATCCAGCACGTCAGGTGCGCGGAATGGGTACAGGATCGTGATGTGCGCGGGGACGCCACGGTGCGAGATCGCGTCGTGCGCCCGACGCCAGGGGCCGACCACGGGCTCAGCCCAGGGGACCTCCATGATCAACGCCGATTGGGGCATGGCGAGACGGTACTCCCGGGGTCCTCTCGGACGTGGGCAGTTGTGCCCGATCAGCGTCGACCTTCGTTTGACTGTCAGACCCTCCAAGTAGACTCGAACACATGTTCGACGTGGCAGTGCTAGCCGAGATGACGGCGAAGATCGCCGGCCTCGACGAGCACCTCTACGCCGACGACGACCTGCTGGCCGGCGTGAAAGCGATCGAAGAAGCCCGCCGTCATCTCGACGCAGCGGAGGGCGCGTTGTTGGGCGAGCTCGACGCCCGCGGGACCACCGACGTGGTGTCCGGTCATCGCACAGCGAACTGGTTGGCACACGAGACCGGGATCGCACCGGTCACCGCGAAAGCGCGGGTGCGGTTGGCGGTGGCGTTGCGGTTGGATCTGCCCGAGACCGATCGGGCGGTGCGCGAGGGCCGGTTGTGTGCGGATCGGGCGAAGGTGATGGCCAACGCCATCAACGACCGGATCGCTACGGAGTTTCGGCAGATGGAAGCGTCACTCATCGCCGAATCAGCGTCGATGACGTTCGCCGACTGGGCCCAACGCGTCGCGATCGTCGCCGCGTTGTTGGATCAGGACGGCCCCGAACCGGCAGAGGATCCCAACAACAACCGGCTCCGACTCCGTGGCGGCCGCGACGGCACCAAGATCACCGGTGTGTTGGTCGGTGACCTTGCCGCGACTACGAAGGCCGCTGTCGAGCAGATCGCCGACGAACTGTGGCGGCAGTACCGCGACGATTCCGAGCGCACCAACGGCGAGATCGCGGTCCCCTCCCGGGAGACGCTGTTGGCGCTGGCGCTCGCCGAAGCGGTGCGCCGCGGGTTGATGGTCAAAGCAGACGGTACGGCGGTGAAGAAACCGAAGGTCGAAGCGACCCTGGTGCTCCACGCCGAGGACCCCGACATCGTCCACATCGACGGCAAACCACTCGTCCGCGGGTCCGCGACCGCGTTGGCGTGTGACATGGCCGTGTGGACCATCATCCTCAACTCCCTTGGTCTCCCGTTGGATATGGGCCGCGAACTCCGCAACGCCAACGACGAACAACGCAAAGCACTCGAGGCCCGCGATGGCGGGTGTGTGTTCCCCGGGTGCGGGCTCCGGCCCGACTGGTGCGACGCCCACCACATCGCCCAGTGGTGGCGGGATCTCGGAACGACTGACATCAAGCACATGGTGTTCCTGTGCCGGCATCACCACGGCGTGATCCATCGCAAAGGTTGGAACCTCCAAATCGGCGACGACGGATGGTCCTGGATCACCACCCCCTCCGGTATCAGCCTCTGGTGCCAACGCCACGGCACCATCAGATCCGGCGCACCACCCGGTACATGAGCGAGATCACGATCGAGCCCGACTCCCCAACCGATCGAACCGAACCCCGACGAACGACCCACCCCGTGGGTCCTTCGCCGCGCCCCCGAACCCTCGAACAAGATCACCGTGGCCTGGTCGAACACGCCTACGGCAATTGCCGGGGTGGTTTCGGGGGACGAAGCGGAATGCCGGACTCAGCGGGCCGAGCGCTGAGTAGCCACCCAGGCTCGACCCCGAAGTAGTCCCCATCCAGCTGCACTGTGATCGCAGTTTCCGCCGGCGCAGTCCATGCCAATCCGGTGGGATTGAATGCGACCATGAGGGTTCTGTCGAAGGACCCGTCGCCGATCGCCCGATCGCGCCCATCAGGCGATACCGCGGACCGGAAGGTCGTGCCGGGGCCAAGGATGCCGTCCACTACCTCGACTGCGGCGACGATTGCAGGAGTAGAGACTGCAACGATCTCAGTGACTCGAACGACGGCGACCACGCTCATAATCCTCGCAGGAGCGCCGCCGCAGTTCAGAAGTTCTTTGCCCACGGTCCCTTGTGCGGCAGCGCCCTCGCAATCCGTGCTGAGGGTGACGCCAGGTGTCACTTCCAGCACGGATTGCGGGAATCCGAACCATGCGGCTGTCCCGCGCCGTGGCGTGGGCGGCAGTGCCCTCGCAATCCGTGCTGAGGGTGACGTCTGGCGTCACTTCCAGCACGGATCGCGCTGAGCCTTCAAGCGTCTTTCCGACACGGTCGCCTGGGCGGCGGTGGACTCTCGATCGCTGAAGTGCAGTTGGACTTCGTCTGGGCGATCGAGAGTGCCAGCATCGACTCGGCCTCGGATCGGATGACAGTGCGACCCCGTCGCCTGATCCATCGAAAGCGGATGCTCGCGACATCGCGCAGGAGACGGTGGCGAGAGAGTCACTCACCGACGAGCAGCCGGCCAGACCGTTTCAGCAGCGTTGCTACTCGTTTCCATCAGGAATACTCACGAAGGGAAGGAGTTCCCGAC